>VGJL01000036.1 GCA_016867495.1 Candidatus Eisenbacteria bacterium
GTCGACCCCGATCTCCTGCATCGCTTCGGCCGAGGCTCTGTTCAGCCGGCGCATCGTCGCCGTCGCGATCGAGAGTCCCTCGGCGCTCAGACGGCCTCGCTTCAGCGCCGTCGCGAGGATCCCGGTGCCGATCGGCTTGGTGAGAAAGAGGATGTCTCCTGGCCTGGCGCCCCGGTTCGTCACCACCCGATCGGGATGGATCGTCCCGGTGACGGAGAGGCCGAAGAAGATCTCTGGGGACTTCACCGAGTGGCCCCCGACCAGGACGGCGCCCGCTTCATGCACGACTTCGTGCGCGCCCTCCAGGATGGACCTGAGGACGTCCCAGGGTTGCTCGCCCTGCGACCAGCCGACCAGGTTCATGGCGGTGCGTGGGACGCCGCCCATCGCGTAGACGTCCGAGAAGGCGTTCGCCGCCGCGATCGCGCCGAAGTCGCGCGGGTCATCGACGATCGGCGTGAAATAGTCGACCGTCTGGATGAGGGCGAGGTCAGGCGAGACGCGATAGACCCCCGCATCGTCGTGGGTCTCCATCCCCACGAGAAGATCCGGATGGGTGATCCGGGGCAATCCGGCGAGCACCTGCTCCAGGTCCCCTGGAGCGATCTTGGATGCTCAGCCGGCGCAGGCGGCCATCTCGGTCAGCCGCTTCATCCGTTCCTTGTCCACCGCTTCTCCTTCTCGGGGCGTCGCTTGTCGCGCCTGCGCGCTCCTCGACCGCAGTCGAGCCTGTCCACCCACCGTAGCAGGACCGGCCGCGGCGCTCAACGCGGGCCGGAGGCGCCCGCCAGGAACATCCCGTCCAGGCGTCTCAGGAGATCCTGGACCCTGAACTGGCGCGCGCGCGCGCCCAACGCATCCTCCACGACCCGCCGGGTCTCGGGCCCCGAGCCGGTGAGGTAGAAGAAGGCCGCCGCTCTGCAGAGTTGCGCCTCCGCGAGAGATCGGAGCGGCTCCCCCGGATCCTGAGCCGCGACGAAGTTCAGATCGTCCTTGGCCCGCTGGAGCCATCGGCCGTGGCTATGCGCATCGTAGTAGGGCTCGTAGCCGCCGTCCTCGGCCACCCGGAGGAGAACGGGGAACCGGCAGCAGCCCGGGCAATCGTTGCTGCCTCGGATCGCGAGAAGAGAGACGAAGCGGCACTCTTCCAGGTAGTCGGGCGCGACGCGGAGGATCGGCCGCGCCGGATCGCTGCCGGGAATCAGCTCGAGAAGCGTGACTCTTCCGAGCGACAATCCGCGGGAGAGCGCGGATGGGTCGATGATCTCCGGTCCGGATGCGCTCAGCTCGACGATCTCCAACCCGGCGCACGCGCTTGCCGGACAGCTGCAGAATCTGCGCAGCGCGATCTCGGGGATGCCGTCCCGATCCAGATCGAGCGAGCCGGTCGCGTCCAGGATCGAGAGGTTGCAGACGTTCGGCCAGCGGCCGAGGGGATCCTCGATCAGCTCGAGCGGCACGGCATCCAGTCGAGGATCCCGGGGGGAGAGGATGGAGATCTCCCGGTTCCCCGTCGGGATGATCACCGCGACGGTCGATGTGTCGTCGCCATCAAGCCGCCTGAACTCGACGCGAGGAAAGGTCACGTCCTGATCCGCCCTTCCGCCGATGATCATCCCGAGCCTGCGCGAGGAGATCCCGATCCGCCAGGTCCCATGCCGCTCCGTCCGGACCAAGGACCCCTCGATAGCCTCCCAATCGCCAGGGGCAGGGATCCATGCGGTCGGGAAGCTCGCCGCGCTGTCGGGCGGAATCAGGCCGTCGATCCCCTCCCGGGCAAAGCCGGGAGCGGCGGCGACGAGAAAGGCCAGCAGGAGGGCCGGTGAAGCGAACGCGCTCATGCGCCCATGATCCGGTCTTCGGGCGGCCCGGTCAAACCCGTCCCGGAGCGGAGCGGATGCTCTCGGCGCAAAGCCGCTGGATCGCCGGCCGCCTCTGGTAGCAGAATCGGGCGATGTCCGTCCGGATGATCGCGCGGTTGGTCGCCGCGATTCCCCCACAGGGGGCCGCCATCGCCGGCTCGATCGCCGGCCCGATGATGGCGCTCCTGGCTCCATCCCGGGCGCGCGCCTGGAGGTCGAACCACGGCCTCACCGGCGCCGATCGGTCCGGGAGAAGGCTGCCGTCGGCGACGCCCTTTCGCCACCACATCCTCCTCCAGTACGAGTCCCTCGCTATGCTCGGAGGGCGCGCTTTTCCGATCGAGGTGGAGGGGAGCGATCACGCGCGCGAGGCGCTCACGAGAGCCCGCGGCCTTCTCGTGGCCACGGCGCACGTGGGCAACTGGCACCTCGGGGGAGAGGCGCTTCATCGTCTATGCGGCCGCCCCATCCATTCTGTCGCCGGCGCGCAGATGCTCCGCTCATGGACCGAGGAGCTGCGCTCGCTCTATGGCGCTCGAGGGATCCAGATCCACGACCGCTCCGGGGCGGTCGGGCGACTCCTGCGGATCCTGAGGACCGGGGGGATCGTGGCGCTCCATCTCGACGGGGATCAGCACGAGGGACGCGGGCTCGCGACCCGGGGCATCTCCCTCCTGTCCCGCCGCAGCGGCGCGCCGGTCCTGCCCGTCCTCTGCATCCGGAGCGCGGCGGGAAGGATGGTCCTTCGCATCTGGCCGCCTCTTGGAGGCGGCTCGACGGCGCCAAGTCCCGATCGTCTGGCCGACCTCCTTGTCGAGCTCGTGCGGGGGAGGGAAGGGCAATGGACTCTCTTCCGGGCGCTCGGAGACGCTGCATGAGCGGGATGAGGATCCTGATCGTCAGCCAGTCGTATCATCCCCATCACGGCGGCATCGGGGAGCATGTGCGCCATCTCGGGCTCGCCCTCAAGGAGCGCGGGCACGCGGTCCGGATTCTGACGGCGGGCCCGCCGCCCATCGGCGGCGAGCTTCCGGGCCTTCCGATCATCCGGCTGGGAAGGCGCTTCACGGTCTCGTCGAACGGGAGCAAGGCGTCCGTCGCGTGGAGCCCGCTCTACCGGGCTTCCGTCCGTCGCGCTCTGGCAATCGGGTTCGATCTGATCCATGTCCACTCTCCCCTCGAGCCGTTCCTTCCCTGGGCGGTTCTGCGCGAGGCGGGGCTTCCCTGCGTGGGGACTTTCCACAACGCCGGCCGGCCGCACGTCGGGCTTCGCCTCCTTTCGCCCTTCCTCGCACCGATGGCCATGAAGCTGCATCCGAGGATCGCCGTTTCCCGCACGGCGGCCCTCTATGCGGGAAGGCACTTTCCGGGGGAGTACCTCCTCATCCCGAATGGGGTGGACCTGGCACGGTTCCGACCGTCAGAGAACGGCCGCGATCCCGGGCCTCTGTCGATCCTGTTCGTCGGCCGCCTGGAGCCGAGGAAGGGGCTGGATGTCCTGATCGATGGGGTCGCGATCGCGGGAAGGAGGGCGGGCCGCCCCCTGAGGCTGATCGTCGTCGGCGACGGATCGCTGCGCGGCAGAGTCCTGCGGAGGGCGGCGAGGGCCGGCGTCGATCTCCGCCTGCTGGGCGAAGTCGACCCCGCGGCGATTCCCTCGATCTACCGCGACGCGGACCTCTTCGTCGCTCCCGCGCTCCATGGAGAGTCCTTCGGCATCGTCCTGCTCGAGGCCCTTGCGTCCGGGCTGCCTGTCATCGCTTCCCGCATCGATGGTTTTTCGGAGGTCCTCGACGGATGCCCGGCGGCGGCGCTCTTCTCCCCGGGGGATCCTCGCGCGCTGGCTTCGGCGATCAAGGATGCGATCGGGCGCGCGCAGGAGGGAGCGCTTCGGGACGCGGCGCGCGCTCACGCGAGGGGATTCTCATGGGGCAAGGTTTCGCTCCTCGTCGAGGGGGCCTATCGAGAGGCCTTGGGCCGCGGGGCGGCGATGGGGGAGCGGATCGTCGTCGCGGATCATGGGCGCGAGCCGCGCGCGCGCCGCGAGGAGGATGAACCCCGACGGCTCCCTTCGCCCCGCTAGGTTCGCGTTCGCGGCGCGGGGCTTCGGGAACCGGTCGGGGTCCCGGACGCTCCAGGTGGAGCGCTGCTGGCCCGCGCAGCTCGCGCCCTGTCACTCAGCGAGCGGAGCGGGTCACAGCGCGACACCAGGGTTAGCGGATCTGCAGCGAGGAGGATGGACCCCGACGGCTCCCTTCGCCCCGCTAGGTTCGCGTTCGCGGCGCGGGGCTTCGGGAACCGGTCGGGGTCCCGAATCGCGCCGCGAGGGGGGTCTCAGGCGCGATCGAACGGCCCTAGAGCCTCGCCTCCAGGCGGAGAGAGACGGTGATCTCGTCGTCCGACCCGCTCTTGCTCCTGGTCAGCTTGGGCGCCTGGCCGGGACTGACCTCCCGAGAGACCAGGTAGATGTCCTCGCTGATCGACCGCAGGGATAGATCGAGGACGCCCCTCAGGGTCTTCGTGCAGGCGCGCGAGACGCCGAGCATGAGGACGTTTTCGGACGGCCGCAGGGCGGCGAGCAACCGCTCCGCCGCTCTCGCGGCGACCTCGAGCCCCTCGGCATCGGTGTCGTAGTCGACGATATCGTAGCGGCCGAACAGCTCGATCCGGTCGGTGACATAGAAGCGACCCAGGATGCTGATGACGTCGGAGGAGTGCTCTTTGAGCGTCATCGTTGTGTCGGGCATCCCGTCGACGTGGGCGATCTCGAAGGTGGGCGTCTTCCTCGCGCGGAGGTCGTACTGGACCCCGCCGTTGAGCTTCTCGGACATGTAGAAGGCATGCGCGCCGAACCAGAGCGTCCTCTTCTCCGAGGACTTGAGCTCTAGATCGTCGGGGCCGCCGGAGGCGATCTGCGCGTATCCCCCGACCCCGAACCCCTTCGCCGGACCTTCCCGGAACGGAGTCACATAGGCTCTCCCCCCGAAGATCTTGTGCTTCGGATTGGCGGTGCCGGTCGCGACGCTGTCGACTGTCCCTCCGGTGGCCCAGACCCTGGGGTTGGCGGCGCCGCTCGCGACATCCTGGTTGAACGGGGCGCGGTTCGCGACGACCAGGTCGGTCTCCACCAGGCCGCCGAGCCAGCTCTTCGTGAGTCCGGCGCACAGGTAGGTCGTGCTGATCCCCAGGTAGCGATCGGGCACGGTTCGGGAGACGATCCGATACCCCCAGGGTTTCTCGTACCAGACGCTCGCGATTCCCTCCGTCTGTCCGAAGCGGAGCTTCGAAGCCTTGAGCCCGAGCGGATCGGAGACCACGACCTCCGCCGTCTTGAGGAACACCCTGCTCGCGCCGTCGTTCTGGTTCTCCGCCTCGAGCCGGATCCGGCCAATGTGCTTCTCGCCGAGCTGGCTCGACATCGTGAGGTAGACCCGGTCGATCGCGAAGCCGTTCCGGTCGATGGAGGCGTTCTCCTCGCTCAGGTCTTCGAGCAGGTAGCTGTACCGGCCCCAGAACGTCCCCTCGAGCGAGAGCCTGTTGTTCTTCCCCTCCACGGACTCTCCCGCCCGCGCGATGACTCCCGGCAGGCAGAGGCCGATGATGAGGCAGAGCGCCGCCGCGGCACGATTCAAGGTCATCCGATTCCTCCTCTCGACAGTCGGTAGATCTTCTTCAAGCGAGGTTAGCCGCGGCCCCGGGAGGGTCAAGGCGAAAGAGGGCCGGCGCGCCTTGGGGGCGCGGGCCTGCGAGCCGGCAGCGATCCCCCGGAGCGTCTCAGGGCCCCCGCGGTTCCCTGCGCCCCGCTATGTTCGCTTTCGCGGCGCGGGGCGCAGGGAACCGCGGGGGCCCTCGACGACAACCCCGGCGCGCTCTGCTCCGGCGCCGTCGGATCCGCCTACTTGACCTCCCAGGTCTCGCCGGCGGCGATGAGCTTCTCGATGGAGCCCTGCCCCTTCTTCCCGCGAACCTCGCGCATCTGCTCATGCACGAGCGTCTCGAGGGTCGGATGGCTTACCGCCCGGAAGACGCCGATGGGCAGGGGATTCCCCTTGCCGGCTCCGAACTGGGCGAGCTCGAACGCCATGGCAGGGTCTTCGCGAGTCTCGTCGTGGCGCAAGAGGTCTTCTTCCGCGCAATCGTCTCCGAGATCGACGATCCGTAACTCGCATTGGGCCCGCATGACTCCGCGCTTCCGGTCCTTGCCGAAGAGCAGGGGCTGGCCCTGCACGAGATGGAGCGACCTCTCGTCGCGGGACTCCCGGGCGGTCCACTCCTCGAAGGCCCCGTCGTTGAAGATGACGCAGTTCTGCAGGATCTCGATGAAGGCGCTCCCGCGATGGGCCGCCGCGCGGCGCACGATCTCCTTCATGTGCGGAACGAGGACATCGACGGTCCGGGCGACGAAGGTGGCCCCCGACCCGAGCGCGAGTGAGATCGGCTCGAACGGCGGGTCGATCGATCCGTACGGAGTCGACTTCGTCTTCTTGAACTGCTCGCTGGTGGGGGAGTACTGCCCCTTCGTGAGACCGTAGATCCTGTTGTTGAAGAGAAGGACCTTGATGTCGATGTTGCGCCGCATGGCGTGGATGATGTGGTTGCCGCCGATGGAGAGGGCATCGCCGTCGCCCGTCACGACCCAGACGGAGAGGTCGGGATTCGCGATCTTGATTCCCGTGGCCACAGCCGGGGCCCGTCCATGAATCGTGTGGAATCCGAAGGTGTTCATGTAGTAGGGGAAGCGGCTCGAGCACCCGATGCCCGAGACGAAGACGAACTTCTCGCGCGGAATGCCCAGCTCGGCGAAGACCGACTGCACGGCGCTCAGGATGGCGTAGTCCCCGCAGCCAGGACACCAGCGGACCTCCTGGTCGCTCTGGAAGCTCTTCTTGGTGAGAGCGGCCGTCCCCGTGGTCTCGCTCATGCGCGGCTCCTTCCCGTGATCTCCTCGATCTTCGTGACGATCTCCCCCTCCGTGAAGGGACGGCCCTGGACCTTGTTCAGGCCGACCGCATCGACGAGATAGCGCGCCCGAATGATCCATCGGAGCTGCCCCGAGTTCAGCTCGGGGACGAGAATCCTCTCGAAGCGCCCGAGGATCTCGCCCAGATTCGCCGGCAGAGGATGGATGTGGCGCAGGTGCGCGTGGCCCACGCGAACGCTCCCCCGCGCCCGCAGCTCGCGGATGGCGCCGTGGATGGCGCCGTAGGTCGATCCCCAGGCGACCACCAGGATCTCCCCCTCCTGATCCCCCTCCACGACCTGGGGCGGAATGTGGGAGGCGATCCCCGCGACCTTCCGCGCGCGCAGATCGACCATCCGCTCGTGATTCCCGGGATCGTAGCTGACGTTGCCCGTCACGTTCTGCTTCTCCAGGCCCCCGATTCGATGCTCCAGACCCGCCGTTCCCGGAATCGCCCAGGGCCTGCTCAATGTCTCAGGATCGCGCGCGTACGGCTCGAACCCGTCCGGTCTCTCGATGAACCCCCGGGGGATCGGCGGGAGCTTCCCGAGGTCGGGTAGGAGCCACGGCTCCGCCCCGTTCGCCAGATAGCCGTCCGAGAGGAGGAAGACGGGCGTCATGAAGACGACCGCCAACCGGCAGGCCTCATACGCCATCGCGAAGCAGTCCGATGACGTCGCCGCGGCAAGAACCGGGACGGGAGCCTCGCTGTTGCGGCCGAAGAGGGCCTGCAGCAGATCGGCCTGCTCCGTCTTGGTGGGAAGACCGGTCGAGGGGCCGCCGCGCTGGACATTGCAGATGACAAGCGGGAGTTCCGCCATTACGGCGAGCCCGATCATCTCGCTCTTGAGCGCGATCCCCGGTCCGCTCGTGGCCGTGACTCCCAGGTGGCCCGCAAAGGAGGCGCCGAGGGCCGCTCCGATCGCGGCGATCTCGTCCTCGGCCTGGAAGGTGATCACTCCGAAGTTCTTCAGATGCGATAGCTCATGCAGGATCTCGCTGGCCGGAGTGATCGGGTAGCTTCCGAAGAAGATCGGGATGCCTGAGCGCTCGCCGGCCGCCGTGAGCCCCAGCGCGAGGGCGCTGTTTCCCGAGATGTTGCGGTAGCGGCCGGGCGCGAGCCGCGCGGGAGGGACGGTGTAGCTCATCTCGAACAGCTCGGTCGCCTCCGCGAAGGTGTGCCCCGCCTTGAGGGCGAGGACGTTCGCCTCGAGGAGCGCGGGCTGCTTCTCGAACTTCTCCTCGATCCAGCGCAGCGTCGGGTCCAGCGGCCGGTTGTAGAGCCAGTACATCATCCCCAGGGCGAGGAGGTTCTTGCAGCGGTCGACGGTCCTGGTGTCGAGCCCCGTCTTCTCGAGGGCCAAGCGTGTCAGTCTCGTGAGCTCGACCTTGAGGACCCTATGGCCGTCGAGGGAATGGTCGTCGAGGGGACTGGCATCGTAGCCCGCCTTCTTGAGATCGTTCTGCGTGAAGGAGTTCGTGTTGACGATGATCACGCCGTTTCGCTTCAAGTCGGGCAGGTTGACCTTGAGAGCGGCGGGGTTCATCGCGACCAGCACATCCGGGGCGTCGCCCGGCGTCGAGATGTCGTGGGAAGAGAAGTGGACCTGGAAGCCGCTGACGCCCGGGACGGTCCCCGCCGGCGCCCTGATCTCGGCGGGGTAGTCGGGGAAGGTCGCCAGGTCGTTTCCGACGACGGCGGAGGTCGCGGTGAACTGCGATCCCGTCAGCTGCATTCCGTCGCCGGAGTCGCCCGCGAAGCGGATCACGACCCCGTCGAGAACCGCGTTCGGCTTCGGGCGCTGAAGGGTCTTGGCGTCAGCGTCCATCTTGTTTGATCCCCTTCCCTTTCGCCGGAGCAAGGTGTCCCCCCGCTCCGCTGAACGTTCAGTATTACTGTATCATCGCATTTGATCTTCTTCAATGTGCGGGGCCGGCGCCGTCCGCCGCCCGGCCCGGCCAAGTTCCGCAATTCAACCCAAGACCGAACGGGAGTATAATTTATCTTGGCTTGAAATGGATCCCGGCCGCCGCCCGGGAAGAGTCGCCAACATCCTCGAAAGGAACCTGCGATGAGACTCGCCCACCCTCTTCTTCTGGCCCTCCTCCTGCTCGGAATCGTCCTCGGTTCGGCCGCCGCCGATGTGAGAGAGATCCCGGTGCGCGGGGGGGACTCCCGCCTGACGCTCCTCGAGCGGCAGGATGATGCGCTCATCTACTCCGTCCAGATCGGCCGGCTTGTCGCCATGGACGTCGAGACGCCCGAGGGGCCCTTCACGCGCCTGATGATCCCCGAGTTCCACTGCTCGAAGAACGAGGGCTCTCCCGAGCTTCCCATGATGAACCGCTTGATCGAGATCCCGCACGGCGCGAGGGCGAGCGTGGAGGTCGTCGGGGTCTCCAGCCGGAGCATCGATCTGGGCCTGTTCGGGATCGAGAACAGGCTCCTGCCGGCGCAGCCGAGCATGCCGAAGAGCGCCGATCCGGCCGCCTGGCCGTTCGTCTATGACCGGCAGGCCTACAACGCGCCTCGCGTCGCCCAGGATCTCGTTGCGATCGCATCCCTCGGACGGCTGAGGGCGGTCGATGTCGGACGCCTGGAAGTCTCGCCCGTCGAGTATTTTCCGGCTGAGAATAGGATCGTGGTCTACGACGCGATCGAGTTTCGCGTTCGCTTCGAGGGTGCGGACCACGCGGGCGGCGACGATCTGAAGGCCCGTACGAACAGCCCCTTCTTCGAGGTCGTCTACGAGCGGCTCGACGGCTATCGGGGCATCCACGAGAACTACCCCGATCGCGTGGCCGACGTGGTGACCATGGTGATTCTCACGCCGCCCGAGTTCGAAGCGCAGATCCAGAGCTTCGTGGACTGGAAGGTGAGGCGCGGGTTCCACGTCGTCGTCGGGGTGCTCGGCACGCCCGAGGTGGGGACGACGACCGCCTCGATCCAGGCCTATATCCGCAACCTCTATCAGAACGGCACCCCGGAGCTGCCGGCGCCG
Organism: Candidatus Eisenbacteria bacterium; assembly: GCA_016867495.1. Lineage (NCBI taxonomy): Bacteria > Candidatus Eiseniibacteriota > Candidatus Eiseniibacteriota bacterium. The sequence continues at coordinate 9,825 of VGJL01000036.1, forward strand.
AGCTTCGTTCTCTTCATCGGCGATGTCGCGCAGATGCCGACATGGACCCTGAGCGGGGATCCCTCGGATCGACCTTACTGCGCCATCGACGCCGATCTGGTGCCGGAGATCTACTACGGCCGCTGGTCGGCGACGAACCCGAGCCAGCTCCAGGCGATCCTCGACAAGACGATGATGTACGACCAGTTCACCATGCCCGATCCGAGCTATCTGGGAGAAGTGCTCATGATCGCGGGCATGGACGCGAGCCACGGATCCACCTGGGCGAACGGTCAGATCAACTACGGCACGACCTACTACTTCAACCAGGCGCACGGCATCCTGAGCCACACCTACCTCTACCCGCAGTCGGGAGGGATGGCCGCTCAGATCATCGCGGATGTGAGCCACGGAGTCGGCTACGCAAACTACACTGCCCACGGCAGCGAGACGTCATGGGCGGATCCCTACTTCGGGCAGAGCGATGTCAACAACCTGACGAACTACGGCAAGTACCCCCTCGTGGTCGGCAACTGCTGCTCGACGAGCGACTACGCATACGGAGAGTGCTTCGCCGAGACCTGGCTGCGCGCGCCCAACAAGGGAGCGATCGGTTACATCGGCGGAAGCAACTCCACATACTGGGACGAGGACTACTGGTGGGGCGTCGGCTACAAGGCGGTCTCGGCGAATCCCCCGTTCGACCCCGCCCACATGGGGACCTACGACGGCCTCTTCCACGATCACGGCGAGGCCATGGCCCAGTGGTACGTCACGAGCGACGCGCTGATCTTCTGCGGCAACCTGGCCGTGATGGAATCCGGATCGAGCAGGATCACCTACTACTGGAACATCTACAACCTGATGGGCGATCCGAGCCTGACGACCTACCTGGGCGTGCCGGAGCCGAATTCGGTCCTGCATCCCGCCACGATCTTCACGACCTGGGCCACGGTCCCGATCGAGGCCGTCCCGGGCAGCTACGTGGGTCTCACCAAGGATGGAGAGCTGATCGGCGCAGGGACGGTCGGCGAGACGGGCGCGATCGATCTTCCCATCCTTGCCGATCCGCTGACTCCCGGAACCGCGCATCTGGTCGTCATGATGCAGAACCGCGAGCCGTACCAGACCGACATCAACGTGATCGTCCCTGCGACGGTCTATATCGACCCCGATGTCATCGACGCCAACGTCGAGACTCCGATCAGCGTGGGCGTGTTCGAGTACGACGGATCGACGCCCAAGCCGGGGATCGAAGTCTGGGCGGAAGGGCTGGATTACGAATCGGGCCACGCCTTCACGGAGACCGACGGCTACTGCGAGATCACGGTCGACTACCCGTACGGGCCGACCCTCGACATCGTCGGCAAGGATCCGGCCGAGCCGTGGGAGCTTTTCCGCGTGCCGATCCAGGTCAACGCCCTGAGCCTCACCAGTCCGGATCTCTGGGTGACGACATCGATCGGACTGGTCGACTCCTTCGCCTTGAACCTCCCGGGCACTCTTCACGCCCAGCTAGGGGAAGCGGGCGCCACCCTCTGGGCATTCCAGAACGGCGCTTCCATCGCCAGCACGACGGACGACCACCTCGATCTGACCCCCGGAGCCCTCGGCGTCATCCGCGGCCTGATCGCCCTGAGCGGCTATGACCTCTATGCCGAGGAGTTCCCCGTGATCGAGGCCTTCGGCACGCTGTCCGGCCATGTCGACGCGGGCGGCTCGCCCGCCGTCGGCGCGGTCGTCAAGGGGTATGACGGACTCGGCGATCTGAGCTTCCAGGCGACGACGAACGCGCAGGGGAACTACGCCGTAGGGGACGAGATCCTGTGCGCCCTCTATACGGTCGAGGTCGACTTCTTCGGGTTCGAGCACTGGGAGGAGCCCTTCTTCGTGAACTACGGAGCGAACGTTCTCGACATCGCGCTCGTCCCCGCCCCGAGCGGCGTTCTGAGCGGAACGGTCCTCGAGGACGAGACCGACCTGCCGCTGGCGGCCACGATCAAGGTCTACCGCAGCGACACGATGGGGCTATACGCCGAGGCCGCCACCGATCCTCTCGACGGGACCTACACGACGCCCGCGCTTCCCTACTTCGACTACGTCGTGATCGCCAGGTCCTGGCATCACATTCCGGAGACGGTGAATGTAACGGTCGCGCAGCCTGTGACCGAGAGGAACTTCTGGCTCGATGTGACGAACGGCGATTTCCTCGTCATCAACGACCAGACGAGCAAGGAGTTCTCGGTCCCGGCGAAGCTCGACGAGAAGACGGGCGAGGTCCTCGCCGAGGGGCTCATCGTCCGCGAGTCGAAGGGGATCGCCGATCTTCTCACAGATCTGGAGAACATCGGATATACGTCGACTGTCGAGACGATGAGCGCCACGAACCCGGCCACCTGGTCGAACTACGATCTGCTGATCGTCTCGAGCGGCGGGCGAATCGATCCACTGGCCAATGCGGCATTTCGATCCAGCCTGATCAGCTTTGTGGATGGAGGCGGCCATCTGCTCATCGAGGGGGGAGAGGTCGGGTATGACTTCTACTCCGACTCCCAGTTCGCTCCGAGGGTGCTTCACATCAACGACTGGGACGCCGACCAGAGCGGGAACGTGACGGTGGCCGCGCCCGCCCACTACATCGTGAGCGTGCCCAACACGATTACCGGCCCGATCGCGATGAGCTACGTCCAGTACGGCGACCAGGACGCCCTCGATCCGACTCCCGACGCGGTGAAGGTCTGCTCCTGGACGTCCTACGCGGCCAACGCGAGCGTCATCGCCTATGACCCGAATCCCGCGCCGCAGGGGGGGCAGATCGCCTTCTACGCCTTCAACTACTCGACGATGGATGCGCAGGTCAGACCGCTCCTCCTGCAAAACACTCTGACCTGGCTGATGGAGCCGGAGGCGGGCGATTGCTCGGTCTCGGGGCGCGTCTTCCTGGCCGGCCAGAGCGACTTCTCGGGCGTGAGGGTCGAGGCGACTCCGAACGGCGGATCGGTCGTCACGGGACCGACAGGCGAGTATTCTCTGCCCGGGCTCTTCGCGGGCCCCTACACGATCAGGGCGAGCAAGGATGGTTTCACTGTGGCGACCGAGGCGGTCGTCCTGGCGGAAGCGCAGCAGATGGAGGGCGTGAACTTCGTCCTGCTTCCCGTTCAGACGAACCAGTTCTGCCGCCTGCCGAATCTCTCGATTCCCGACAGCTACCCGACAGGAGTGACCGATCCCATGCCTGTCCTTCTGGGCGGAGGGACGGTGAGCGGCCTGCAGGTCTATGTCCGCATCACGCACACCTACATCGGCGATCTGATCGTGCGCGTCCAGTCGCCTTCCGGCACCACGGTCACGCTGCACAACAGGACCGGCGGAACGACGGACAATCTGGTCGGATGGTATCCGAGCCAGCTTACGCCGGCCGAGAGTCTGGACCGGTTCATTGGCGAGCCGATCGATGGCGTATGGAAGCTCTTCGTCAGCGACAATGCGGGGGCCGATGTCGGGACGCTGAACGAGTGGTGCCTGCGGCTCACGTACGGTTCTCCGGCGGATGCCGGCGCGGATCTGCTTCCCCTCGAGCTGGATCTCGCGGCGATCCGGCCGAATCCGACGACATCGAGCGCCGTGATCCGCTATGCCCTTCCGGCGGCCGGGCCGGTCGATCTCGGGATCTTCGACGTCTCGGGCAGGAGAGTGGCCACTCTGGCCGCGAAGCCCATGACGCCGGGCCGCCACGACGCGATCTGGGACGGGCGCGACGACGCCGGTCGCTTCGTGGCCAGCGGTCTCTACTTCTGCAGGCTCGAGGCGGGCGGACGTGTCCTGACGCGCAAGCTGCTCTGGATCGAGTAGCGGCGCGAGACGTCTCGAAGGTGGAGCGGCCGCTGTCGCGTTGACGGCAGCGGCCGCTCAGACGATGGTCCCGGCCTCCTGTGGATCGGTCCCGCCCTATTCGACGATGACTAGCCTATCGGCTTCCGTGAAGCCGTTCGACTTCAGGCGGACCAGATAGACTCCCGACCCGACCTTTCGGCCAGCGTCGTCGCGGCCGTCCCATCGGATCTGCCCCGTAGGCGACTCGCTTCGGCCGTCGAACAGGGCGCGCACCCGGCGCCCGGCAACATCGAAGATCTCCAGCCGCACACTCGCCGGCCCTCCGACCCTGTAGGTCACGAGGGCCGCGCCCGAGGCAGGGCTCGGGGAAACCTGGAGAGATCGCCCCCTCTCGCCCGGATCCCAATCGCCGGCAAGAGCCGGATTGCATGGATTCGGCAGACAGCCATGAAGATCGGCGTGGAATTCCCCCGTGTTGTAGGCGCAGTCCATCGGGATCATGAGGCCGCACTCGGTCTCCATGCAGCAGACGGCCAACGCCGGCGGGGTGAGGGTCGCGGCCCAGACATTGTCGACATAGACGCAGCCCTGGAGGTTCGGGTCGTTGCCGGTTCCGATGATGACGGACCCGATCCCCCGTCCCACGATGCCGTGAGCCCTGTCGTCCGCGCGCAACAGGCCATCGATCCAGACGTCGAACGTTCCCGCGTCCAGATTGTGGATGATCATGATCGGGATGGATCGTCCGGAGACATACGGGCAGAGCCACTCAACGTGGCCGCTGCCGTCCACAAGGCCGATCAAGGCCGAGCTGCTGAAGAAGAGGTCCGTGAACTCCTCGGCGGCGCCGCCGTGCTCCCGCACGGAGAACCAGTACTCGTCTACGACACCGAACCTCAGCTCGGCTGCGATGACGAGGACCCCGCTCAACACCTCAGCGTCGTAGAGAAATCCAAACAACGCATGGCCCGCGGCGTATTCATCGATGTCGCAGATCTCGAGACTCGGCGTGTAGGTGGGCTCATCTCTGATCATGGCGGTTATCACGATCGGGCTCACGAAGACGGGCTCCCCGACTTCGGGTCCGCCGACTCCCACCGGCATGTCGATCGGTTTGTAGTTGAAGTTGGCCCGCAGATGGTGGACCGAGGGATAGTAGTCGGTCACGCTGAGATCGTCGACGTAGAAGCGGCCGTCGCGATCGGTGTCATAGCTGCATCCCAGGAGAACCGCGCCCACCCCGCGGTCCGTGACGCCGTGATCCTCCGAAATGATCGCCGGCGCGCCGTCCAGGTAGACGCTGTAGAGGCCGGTGTCCATCGCGAAGAAGATCCAGACGCGGTAGTGCCTCCCGGTCTCGTAGCTGCCGATGACGCCGTTGTCACCGTTGGCATCGCTGCAGGAGACAGCGCCCGATTCGGCGAAGCGGAGATTCAAGAAGCTCCTTGCGGAAGTCCCTTGCTCGCGGATGTAGATGAAGAACTGCTCATAGGCCGGAAACCAGAGGTTCATGGAGATGACGAGACCGCCGGCCGTGACCTCTTGGCTCTCGAGGAACTCGAACCGGAGGTTGCCAGCGCTTGTCGTGCTGTTGTCCATGATGTCGAGGCACGGGGTCGGCATGGCGCCTCCGCGGACCGTGTCCGCGACACCGATTCTCGACACCGGCTCGCCGAGGGCGGCTCCTCCCATTCCGATATGGAGGCCCACGAGCTTGTCGTCGAAGTCAGCCTTGAGATAGACAGTGGCGCTCGCGGCAGGGGCGAGCAGGGCTGCAGCAGTCAGGAGCAGGACAACAAGAACGAGGGGGGATCTCATGGCGGCTCTCCTTCGCTCCCAGCTTGGTGGGCTCGGTTGTGTCAGGGTTCGGACGGGACCTTGTTGAACCGAGTATGATTGGTGCCTTTCGACATCGGGAGTCACCTGAGCAGTACGATGCGATGACTGACGTAACGGCCTCCCACGCCACCTCTTACGAAGTAGACTCCCGAAGCAAGAGGCAGCCCGTCGTCGCTTCTACGGTCCCAGTGTATGACGTGAACTCCCTCTCGCAGCGTTCTTTGGCCAAGCAACCGCACCCTGCGACCGGCGGCGTCGAGGATATCGATCTCGGCGGAGATCGGTCGGACAACGGACACGAGAATCTCCACCGCTCCCGCCGAAGGCGTCGGATAGACGGCAAGGGCCAAACCAGGCAGGGGAAAAGTCCCCTCGTCCACGCTGCCCGCAGGTGCGGGAAAAGCCTGATATCCCAGCAGTGCCGCCACGCCGAACCCCGCGACGTTCGGGTACTTTTCGCTGGCCGGATCCGCTGTGTCACGAATCCCGCCGTCCCCATCCAGGGTGTTATTGATGAGCCAGTCCACCGACTGCGTTGGAAACGGCTTACTCAGGCCGGTGGCAGACATGGCGTACATCAACACGCTCATACTGAAACGAGGATCCCCAGGGTAGCAGACGAGGCTTCCGTCGGCTTGCACGCAAGCCGACAGCCAATCGAACGCATCAAGATTGTATTGGTTTGCTCCAAAAACCCATGGCAGATAGCCCTGGGGGAAGACGCCGTCGAAGCCATCCAGCTCGGAAGCGAGGCTGCCATCCTCATACATGCCAACAGCGTACCTTCCGTCCGAGGCAAGGAAAAACGTCCCCGGCACTTGCTCTTCCAGGTGGCCGGCGGCATCGCGATAGCGCGTGTCGCCGTAAAGCTCCCAGCCAGCCCGCATGCCCAAGTACACATCGGCCTGGTCGGCAGCATAGCAGAAGGGCCAGAGATGCCATTGGCCGTCTGCGACCCATCGCTGCCATGAGCTGTAGAAGAACCCGTCGGGGCTTTGGTTTCCTGCGAGGACGAAATCCAATGCAGCACGGGCGTTCGCGTCGTACTCTTGGGCAAGTGCATCCGAGCCGGAGAGCACCGAATGCAGGTACAGCAGGTAGACGAACAGCGCGCTGGTGGCGTCCACGCCACGCACGTCCATGATCGCCGGGTCATCCGGCGATGTTGGCACAGGTTGGTAAGGAGGCGCGGATGAATAGGCATAGAACCAACTGCCGCGCCATTGAGCGTCGGTCATTTCCTCGGCGGCGGCGAGCCATCGGATGCCCAGTTCCAACGCGGACAGATAGGCTGGGGAACCCGCATAGTGGAACGCTGCGGCGAAGCCTATGAGTGCGTATTCCATGTTGGAGTCAATGTTCACGGTCTCGCCGTTCGGTACATCCGGAATCGCGCCGTTGGCGTCTTGCTGATTGAGCAGATAGTCGACGATGAGCAGGGCTGTGGCCGGGTCGTACGGAGGTGCGGCAGGAGCTGGTGCTCCTGTAGCAAGACAAGACCACAGGAGAATCCCCGCCAAGCAGCAGGAGAACTTGGCATGACGAGTGCTGACGTTTGGCATCATACCTGACCCTCCGCAGAGAGGGGTGCCGGTCCAACCCTGGGATGATAGCAGATTCCTCGCCTGTCTTCAGCATCCCGCATCTACCCTTCTCCTGGACACCGGGCGAGGATCCGGCTAAGAAGAGTGTGTCGACAAGGGAGGAGCCATCGAATGCGCTTGGGACTTGAAGGGAAGGGAGCCCTCGTGACGGGCGCGAGCGCGGGACTCGGCCTCGGGGCGGCCCACGCGTTGGTCGAGGAGGGGGCGAGTGTCGTCCTCTGCGCGCGCGGCGAGTCGCGGCTCTCAGCCGCGGTCGAAGCCCTCTCCCGGATGGGTCGGGGCAAGGTCTCGGGAATCGTGGGGGATGTCGCGGTGCCAGCAGAGCCGGCGCGGATCTTTCGCGACGCCGAGCGGGCCGCGGGGCCGATCTCGATCCTCGTCGCGAACGCCGGCGGCCCAAAGCCGGGCTTCCTCGGGGATCTGTCGGAGTCGGACTGGGAGGCGGCCTTCCATCTCACCCTGATGAGCGCCGTCCGCCTGGCCAAGGCCGCCCTTCCGGGGATGGTCGAACGGGGGTGGGGGAGGATCGTCTTCATCACGTCGGTCTCTGTCAAGCAGCCGATCGATGGGCTCCTCCTCAGCAACACACTCCGTCCCGGGGTCGTCGGCTTCGCCAAGTCGCTCGCGCGCGAAGTGGGGCCGCGCGGCGTGACGGTCAACTGCGTCTGTCCCGGGCCATACAACACGGAGCGTATCGTCGAGGTTCTTGAGAGGCGCGCGGAGAAGGCGGGGATCGATCTCGAGGAGTCGAGGCGCCGCTATCTGGAAGATGTGCCGGCCGGCCGGTTCGGCGAGCCGATCGAGCTGGGGCGCGCGATCGCGTTCCTGGCGTCGACGGAGGCCGCGTTCGTCAACGGCGTGGCGCTCTCGGTCGATGGCGGGAGCGTGAAGGGGCTCTTCGGATGATGTCGAGGAAGTGGTGACCATGGGATGGTTCGCGGCCCTGAGGAGCGAGGCGGATCCGATCTGGAGGGGGATCCACGGCCACCCGTTTCTCGCGGAGCTATCGGCCGGCTCTCTGTCGCTCGATCGCTTCCGCTTCCTCATCCGGCAGGACTATCCCTACCTGGCGGAGTTCAGCAGGGTCCTCGCGCTGGCGGTCTCCCGGGGCGGACGGCTTGCGGAGATGGCCTTCTTCGACGATCTGCTCCACGCGACGCTCTCGAGCGAGATGGAGCTGCATCGAAGCTTCTGCGCCGAGCTCGGGATCGCGCCCGAGGATCTCGAGTCGGCGCGCCTCGCCCCGACGGCCTTCGCCTACACGCGCCACATGCTCGCCGTGGGCGCGCTCGGGACGCAGGCGGAGATCGCGGTCGCCCTCCTGCCCTGCACGGTGAGCTATGCGGAAATCGGCGCGCGACTGGGCCGGAACCCTCCGGCGGGGGCTCCGCACTTCGCGCGCTGGGTCGCGGCGTATGCCTCCGAGGAGTACCAGGCGATCGCGAGCCGCTTGATCGCCCTCGTCGACGGTCTCGACGGGCGTGTATCGACCGAGGAGCGGGCGCGATGCAGGGAGCACTTCCTCGTGGGCTCCCGCTACGAGTGGCTCTTCTGGGACATGGCCTACCGGATGGAGGACTGGCCTACCTTCTGAACCTCTCCCGCTGGCCGAGGAGATACGGATCCTCTGGAGCGATCCGGATCGCGCGCTCGATCGTCGAGAGCGCCTCCTCCCGGCGTCCCATCCGGAAGTAGACCTCCGCCAGAGTGTCGATGATCTCCGCGCTCTCCGGCTCGAGCTCGACGGCGAGCTGCGCTGCCCGCAGGGCCTCTTCCATGTGGACATTCCCGAGGGCGCAGAACCAGGCGAGCGAGTTGAGCTCCTGGGCGTCCCGGCGGGGCCCCGAGAGGTAGCCGCTCAGCGTCTCGCCGATTCGCTCGCGCTCCCGCCGCGCGTTCTCCTGCTGGCCCAGCGAGTCATAGAGGGCCGCATAGCGAGTGTGCGCCTGCAGCAGATCGCTCACCTGATGGATGCGGAAGATCCGCTCCAGCTCGTCGATCGGCGCGGGGTGGTCCTCGACGCGGAGATCGACGTAGCGCGTCCGGTACTCGGGGTAGAGATCGCTCGGCCGGACGACGAGCAGCGCGGCGGACTGCTGTCCGCGGCGATCTCCGCCGGCCGCCTGTCCGGCCTTCAGCGTCGCGATCAACCTCTCGGCCAGCTCGCCCCTCGTCTCGCGGAAGGCGCGCAGCATGGCGCTCACGACCTCGGGTCCCGCCAGGATGTTCCCCTGGATCGCGATTCCCGGCGCCGTCGTGTCTCCCGCCCAGGGGGAGCAACCCGTGCCGGTGTGGGAGATCGATCCGCCCTTCGCGTCGACGATGCCGACCTGCCGGCTCTCGCGACCCGCGTCCGGCGCGAGAAGCTCGCGAAGCGTCTGCCCGGCGTCTCGTCCGGCGCGCATGAGGTCGAGTCCCCGCGGACCGAACGACTCGTTCGTCTGCGACTGCGTCGCGATCGCTCCGACTCCCGCCTCGGCCCAGGAGACGGCCGAGCCGACACTGAAGGCCCGGGACTCGACCGCGACGCCGATCTCTCCCGTTTCGGGATCGAGGGCCACGATCGAGAAGGTGCCGGCTTCCTCGATGGCTCCGCAGGGAGCAGCGATCATCATCGCGCCCGCGAGGAGGACGAGAACGAGGCGGCGCGACTGTCGCGGGGCGGACGGTGCCCCTCTGTTCCTCCGGCCTTCCATCTCGCTGGCCGGTCGCTCGAATGCGGTCATGCCAGTCTAGCCCTCCCCAGCGACTTGCCGCGGGAATCTCCCTTCCCTCGCTTCCCTCATGATCGCCTTGAGCGGCTCCGGGAAGTCGTTGGCTAGAACCCATGTGATGTAGTCCGGATCCGACTCCATGACGTCCCGCACGGACCTTCCCTGGTGCCGGCCGAACGCGAAGCAGGCGTTCCCGTCCCGCCACTCGAGCTTGCGATCCGGATCCACATATCGGTCGGCGGCGCGCCTCGACGCCGCCGCGAGTCCCGCGATCGTGACGTCCAGATCAGGATAATGGCCGAGCTGCGCGAGCAGGACATCGAGCGTCGCTTCCGCGTCGGCCTCCGCTCCGTGGGCGCCCCCATGGTCCTTGCCGAGGTAGAAGCGGACGGCCGCGCTCAGATCGCGCGGCTCCTTCTTGTGGAAGATCGTCTGGACGTCGACGACCGCCCGACTCTCCATCGGGAAAGGCTGCCCGCAGCGCGAGAACTCGA
>VGJL01000037.1 GCA_016867495.1 Candidatus Eisenbacteria bacterium
TAGAGGAGAAACGCCTTGTCCGGAGAGATCGGCTCCGGGCATCCTCCTCCGGCGCCGATATCTTTCGAGGAAACGATGTTGATCCACGCGAAGTCGCCCACATGAAATGTCACGACCTCCCCGCTCTCCTTTGTCACCTCGACCTTGCGGAACTCCATCGAGGCGCCCTCGTACTTCCCCAGCTGGAAGAGGAGGCCGTTCCAGAAGGGCCTCTCGCACGACTCCGGCTCGAGGAGGATCTTGTTCTCGAGCGTGATCCATGTGGCGATCGTCTCGTCCTCGATGATGAGGCTCGGCTCTGGCTTCGGGAAACGGCACTTGATCAGGCAGGCGATCAAGCCGGCGATACAGACGATCCCGATGACAACGACGATCGTGATCGCTGCCTTGAGGGACTTCCCTGCTTCGTCCATTTCAATCCTCCTGTGGGAGATGGCTGATCATCTCCAGTCTCCGACGGCGACAAACGCCGCCCAGTGGAACGGGTGCGTGCTCCTACCGTTCGCGCGCCGCGTGAGAAGCGAGCCCAAGGTCGCCTCCTGCACGGCGTCCATCGTGGTCATTCGCTTCGATAGACGGGCATCGTAGAGCCTTCTCATCCACTCGCCGGCGGATCGATCCTCCACCGGCCAGAGGCTCATGATGATCGTCCTCACGCCGGCCACCCGAAAGGCGCGTTGCAACCCGAGGATCCCCTCGTTCCTTCGGATCTCTCCCAGCCCCGTGTCGCAGGCCGAGAGCACAGCCCACCGAGCGCCCTCGAGATTCATGGCGGCGATCTCCTCGGCGGTGAGGCTGCCGTCCTCTCCCCGAGGGTTGGCTTCGCCTCTCCTGTTGGCGCCGGCGAGCGCGAGACCGGCCAGGCGAAGCGGATTCTCGCGCCAGGCCGGCGTCTTCTCCGTCGGGGCGGCGGCGAGCCCTCCGATCCCTCGGGCGGCGGGCGCCGCGGAGAGGCACTGGCCGGCGATGAAGAAGCCGTGCGTCGCGAGGTGGATCGCGGCCTTGCCCGGAGCGAGCCGCTTGACGCTCGACTCCGTCGCATGGGACCCCGCAAGGATCAGCGCCGCGCCGCCGCCCGCGTGAGCGGCTATGACGCTCCCCTCAGGCGCGGCGCGGCGCCAGAGTCCGGCGATCTCCTCGACCTCCCCCTTCGTCGCCGGAAGAGGCCCGAAGCGAACCGACTGGAACTCGAGGCAGGGTTCCCTTCCTCCGCGGAAAGGCATCCCGGCCGCCGCAGGGGCCTCTGCCCTCCCCGCGTCGCTGTCGCCTTCGGCTATCTCCGGATAGCCATCGAAATCGGGCGCGCCGATCGCGAGCAGCCCCTCGGCCTCTTCCGAGATCGGCGCGACGACGAGATCCCGCTCCGCGGACAGGTAATGGATCGTCCGGCCCATCTCGAGCAGGTAGCTCTCCTCCTCGACCGGCAGGGCGGACAGATTGATGAAGTGGAGCGCGCCATCGGGCACGACGAAGACCTGCCCGCAACCGGTCAGCAGCGGGACGACCGGATCCCAGACGATCTCGCGAAGGCGTTCGCCGGCTGCCCGGTAGGCGCGTTCCGCCTCGTCGGCGGTCTCCTGCCTGGTGGCGGCGATCGACGAGGCTTCGCGTTGGACGGCGCGCACGAGGCCCTCGATCCGCTCGGCCGGACCGAGATCGATCATGTGGATCTCGGACGGAAACCCGTTCGCGACGAAGACGGCATACGACGGCTCGGTCTCGGCGGGAGCGGGGGCGGAGACGGAGGCGCGGGCTTCCGGACGTCTCCGCCCCATCGCCCCGCGAGGAACCTGCCGGTCGTATCTGACATACGCGAGCAGAACGGTCTTCGGGGGTAGCCCGTCGAGAGCCTCTCTCAGACCGGATCGCTCCACCGCGCGGGCCGCCCGGAATGCGAAGCTGATCGCGCCGAGCCTGCGTTCGATGGCCTCTCTTTTTTCGCGCGCGGCTTCGAGATCCTCCCTGTACGCCGCCGGTGTCCTCTGCAACGGTCCCTGTACCAGAAGCTCCGCGTACCTCGCGCTCGCGGCCGCGAGAACCTCCGCGAGACGCTTGGCGTCGCTGCTCCCCCCCACTGCCGGAATCCGATTCCGGAGGGCCATCATCTCGAGAACCTGTCCGCGCGACCTGGCCACCGCGTCCCAGCAGTCCCGTGCTGCGCGGGGGAGGACCCCCTCCGACGCCACGGTCAACGCGAGGTCCAGCCCCGCGGTCCTGCTTGCCACAAGTCCGAGCGCCTGCCTCTCCGGGAGGAATGGCGCCGTGGCCCGCACATGCGAGCTACGGACCGCTTCCGCGCGGAGCCCGTCCTCGAGCGCCTCGTCGGACCGGCCTGACGCCAGCGCCATCAGTCCGAGATTCGGAAGCAGATCGGCCTCCACGAGGTTCTCGTCTCCCAGGTTCTTTCTTCCTATCTCCAGCGCTCGTTCGTACGCCCGCCGGGCGGACTCGTCTTCGCCGGCGATCAGACGAACTTTCGCCAGCCCGATCAGAATCGCGCAGAGATCGAGGTGATCCGGCCCAAGGCTCGCCTCCTTGATCGACAAGGCGCGAGCGAAGAGCGCCTCCGCTCCCGCGAGATCTCCCATCTCCAGACGCACGGACGCCAGGCATCTGAGCCCGGTCGCGAGCTCGGGAGCCTCCGCCCCCACGGACGCCTCCCATCCCTCGATCGCCCTCCGGCAGAGCGAGTCGGCCGCCGCGAGGTTTCCCGCCAGGTGCTTGATCTCAGCGAGATTCATCAGCGTCGATGGATCCTCGGCCTCGCCTCTCGCGACACGCATCTCCAGCGATCGCAGGTACAGCTCCTCGGCCCTTCCATAGTCGGCGAGGTTCTGATGGACGCGACCAAGGTTGTTGAGGCACGAGACCAGGAAGGGATCGCCCGCGGGAAGGCTCGCCTCGGCGATCGCGACGGCCCGCTCGTAGTGCTCTCGTGCCTTCACATACTCGTTGATCTCGTCATAAACGATGGCGAGGCCGTTTTCTATCAGGGCGTTCGCGAAATGCGAGTGTCCATATGCCTTGGTCAGGATCTCCCCCGCGCGTCCGTATTCCTCGAGGGCGTCCTTATACATTCCCTGCCGGTAGCGCAGCCGGGCGAGGTTGTGGTGATCGCGAGCCAGTTCCGGAGCGTCCGGACCCAGGAGCCGCGAGAGGATCCTCTGGCGCTCGCTGTAAAGGGCATCCGCCTCGGAGTACCGGCTCATGTCCGTCCGGAGTTCGCCCAGGGCCGACAGGGCGTCGGCGAGGTTCCGCTCGGCGGAAGGCCCGGATTCCCGCCCGATCCGCACAGCGCGCTCCAGCGGCGGTCCTGCGTCGTTCAGGCGGCCGGCGAAGTGGAGCAGGCGCCCGAGGTGTCTCAAGCTCACCGCCACCTCGGGCTCCTCGGATCCGAAGAGACGCTCTTTCAGATCCACAGCGCGGCGCGAGAGAGCCTCCGTCTCGGCGAGCGACGCCTTGCCCCCCTCGTACATGCTCCTCACGAGCAGATCGAGCGCGATCGCGACTTCGGGCGAGCCTGATCCCCGGGCGCGTTCCCGCTGCTCAAGGAGGATGCGCGCCCTGGCCTCCGCGTCGAGGTACGATCCCTGATCGATGAGCCTGGCGATCGCCCCTTCCTCCACGGAGCCGGCCGGATCGCCCTCCGCAGCGGCTGCGACGACGCAGAGACTGCAGGCGATAAGCTGGACGAGGGCGAGAATCGACGCGCAGGCCTGGGCTCTCGTCCACAATGATGCCCTCATCACCCCGGGGAGCTGGTCCTCCCGCGGAGAGCCCCACCTCCCGCGACGAGGGCTCCGCATCCGCATCAGGGGTTCTCCAGCTCGACCTTCCAGGTCCAGAGCCGTCGAGATCCGCTGTCCTTCGCCTCGAGGCGGCTGAATACGCCGGACAGCCCCGGCCGCGAGGCCTCCGCTCCCGACGCCGGCTCGGCGGAGATGCCGCCGATTCCGCGCAGGACCAGGCCGAGGTCCGCGCCGGAGAGAGCAAGGGGAGATCCCGATCCAGCCTGCGGGAGTGAGGCGAGACTTCTCTCGAGATCCTCGAGGGGCCCTCGCGAGGCGATCACATAGACGGTCTCGTGCCCCCCGCTGCTCGTTACGTTCCAGTACTGCCGCATCCCGCCCTTCTCCCCGGGAAGCCTGTGCTTCACGCCCCCCTCGAGCGGGTTTGCCGGATCGAGACCGGTGAGAGGATACAGGAGATAGGCATCTCCCCTGCTGTCCTCATTGAAGACGTACACGTGCGACTTCGCCGACGCCTCGATCTCCATGAAGAGCCTGTCTCCGGGCCCGATGCTCGCGCCGTCGCGGAGGCGCTCATCCGCTCCGCCGGCATTGCGAAACAGGGCGGCCTCGACGCCGAGCGCCCCCGGTGTCAGCGCTCTTTCCGCGATCAGGGCCGCGGCGATCGCGCAACCGGCGACCGCGGCCACGAGAATCCAGCTCCTCCGCGCGCCCTTCGCACCGGCGCGATCCACTAACGCAGTCGGCCCTGCGAGCGCCTGCTCGAACTCGCCGGCAGTCCTGTATCTCTGACACGGATCCGCCCTGAGAGCGGCCTCGACTGCCTGAACGAAGACCCCGGGAAGCTCGGGACGAAGGTCCCGCAGCCGCGCGGACTCTCCGCTTCGATGCTTGTTCGCGAGATCGGCGACGGTGGCTCCGTCGACCGGGTAACGCCCTGTGACCAATCTGAAGATCAGAACCCCCACCGAGTAGATGTCGGCCGCGATCCCTCCGGAGCCGCCGCGGAAGAGCTCCGGAGCGAGATAGACGGCGGTTCCGGCCAGGTCCGTTCCCTCCTCCGAGGCGCGTCGATCGATCGCAGTGCCGAAGTCCATCAGGACGATGCGGCCGCCCTTTTCACGCATGACGTTGGCCGCCTTGATGTCCCTGTGGACGAGGCCGGCCGCGTGGACGGCTGCGATAGCCCGCAGCAGATCGATCCCTATGAGCGTGGCCTCCTCGGCGCTGAAGGGACCCTGCTCGCGGAGGCACTCCTCCAGGGTCTTGCCCTCGATGTAGTCGCTCCAGATGCCGACGCGCCCCTCGCGTTCCTCCGCCCCGTGGACGGTGAGCACATTGGGATGGCGAACCCGCGCGAGCTGCTTCGCCTCGTGGATCACGCCGTCCGCCGCGGCCCGCGAGGCCTCCGGCCGGAGCAGCTTGAGGGCGACTTCGCGGTCGAGGGCCGGATCGCGCGCGCGATAGACTTCCCCGTAGCTCCCCACGCCGACCCTCTTCAGGAGACGCAGCCGTCCCCAGCGCTCGAGCGCTTCGCCGTCCGATTCCTCGCTCGTTTCGCCGAGGCGGGACGGGGCAATCGGGATCGTTGCCCGCATCTCGCCGGTGTCGCCGGCCCGAGGCGGGAAGGGTTCTCTCTTGTAGATCGCGTTCACCTGCGCGATGGCGCGCAGATTCCTCAACTTGCTCCTCAGCATGGGATCGACATCCCGCTCGACGGACCAGTCGATGGCTCTCCCGTCGGCGATCCCCTCGGCGATCCTGGCGATCAGATCGTCACCCTTGCTCATGCATCCCCTCCGCAAGCTTGACCAGAGCGCGGGTGACGAACATCCTGGCGGCGTTCTCCGACGGACTTTCCATCGCCTCCGCCAGCTCCCTGTAGGTGCAGTCCATCTCGATCCTCAGCAGGATCGCCTCGCGCTCCCTCTCGGTCAGCCTCTCGAGCGCCTCCTCGTAACGGTGGAGGAGATCTGCGCCGATCGCCTCCTCGAGGGGAGACGCCTCCCCTCCGGCGAGCTGGTCGTCAACCTCCGTCGTCTGTGGCCGCCGTCCAGCGCGCCGGATCTCATCGCGAATCTGATTCAGGAGGATCTGACGCAGGTAGGCGAGGAACGCTCCCTCGTGCCTGGGTTCGAATCCCTCCACCTTCTCCAACGCTTTCAGGAGGGTGATCTGCACAAGGTCATCCGTGTCGGCCGGCCCCCGGGCGCGGGCCGGAAGCCTGCCCGAGGCCCACCGCTGCAGACGCGGAAGATAGCGAGCGAAGAGCCTCTCGCGTGCCGGGCGATCTCCGCTCCTGACCAGTCCCAGGAGCGCTGCGGTCGACTCGAGGGCGGGTGTCGTTTCCCCTGGATCTGGATGCTGCGGTGGAGGCTTGTCCATGTCGAACCCTCCCGCGCGGCGTCTGCAACGGTCTGTCCGTTTTGTCGCGACGCCAGTCTAGCACTCCCTCCGGGGGGCGCAAGCGGGGGCGGGTCCCCGGGGCGCCGCCCGTCCCGGCTTGCCCGGCGCGCCACGGCGCGCGGGCCGGCCTGGCGGTTGCTTCCCGCCCGGGGGCCCCCTAAGCTCCCCGCGACCCCATTCGGGGGCGCGGAAGCCACGGACCGAGGAGAACCCATGGCCTTGCAGCATCTGACAGAGGAACAGGTCGCGACCTGGACGCGCGAGCAGAAGGACCGGTGGTGGCTCGCCAACGTCTGGCGGGGGGACATGCCCCAGCTCACCCTGCGGGCTTCGATCACCGGTTTCCTGCTGGGAGGGATCCTCTCGGCGACCAACCTCTACGTGGGCGCCAAGACCGGCTGGACTCTCGGGGTCGGCATCACGTCGGTCATCCTCGCCTTCGCGATGTTCAAGGTCCTCTCGCGCCTCGGCGCGAGGGACATGACGATCCTCGAGAACAACTGCATGCAGTCGATCGCCACCGCGGCGGGTTACATGACCGGGCCGCTGATCTCCGGGATGGCCGCCTACATGATGGTCCAGAACCGGCCGATGGAGTGGTGGCAGATGCTGCTCTTCAACGTCGTCCTCTCCCTTCTCGGCGTCCTCGTGGCGTTTCCGATGAAGCGGCGGTTCATCAACGACGAGCAGCAACCGTTTCCCGAGGGCCGGGCCTGCGGCGTCGTCCTGGACACGCTCTACACCTCCCACGCCTCGGTGGGACTGTTCAAGGCGCGCGCGCTCGCCTATGCCGCCCTGATCGCGGGGGGGCTCAAGTTCATCTCCGGCGAGAACATCATGAACTACATCCAGACGAAGCTGCTCCGCCTGAAGTCGTTCTGGCACCTCCCCGAGAACCTGGACGCCTGGTACTACAGGCTGGCCGACAGGGGAATCCTGCCGATTCCCAAGCTCGCGAACGCCGACATCCGCCAGCTCGGCCTGACGGCGACTCTCGACCTCGCCATGTTCGGCGCCGGCGGGCTCATGGGGATCCGGGCGGCCGTCAGCATGCTGATCGGGATGATCCTCAACTTCTGCTTCATCGTCCCCTGGATGATCTCGATCGGAGAGATCTCTCCCCGGGCCGACGGAACCTTCAGCAGGATCCACGTCCTGAACACATGGGCGCTCTGGTGGGGCATCTCCATCATGGTGGTCGCCGCCCTGGCCTCTCTCTTCGCGAAACCGAAGATCCTCCTCTCCTCCTTCACAGGATTCCTGAAGAGGAAGAAGGCGGCCGGGGAGGACGTGGTCGCCCACATCGAGCTGCCCCTGTGGATCTCCTTCGTCGGCGTGCCAATCATCGGAGCGCTCGGCGTCTGGATGACCCACGCATGGTTCGGGGTGCGCGTGGATCTCGGGGCCCTCGCGATCCCGCTCATCATCGTGCTCACGCTGATCGCCGCGAACTCGACCGCTCTCACCGGAATCACGCCGACCGGCTCCCTGTCCAAGATCCCGCAGTTTCTCTTCGGGACGCTCCATCCGAAGCATCCCCCCACGAACCTGATGACCGCCCTCATGTGCACCGAGGTAGCCTCCAACGCCTCGAATCTGCTCATGGACATCAAACCGGGCTACATGCTCGGCGCGAAACCCCGGCAGCAGGCGATCGGCCACTGCATCGGGATCATGGCCGGCGCCATCGCCAGCACGCCCCTCTTCTATCTGCTGTTCCTCTCGGACTACAGGCCCGGCGCGAACCTGCAAGACGTGATGATCACCAACCAGTTCGGCTTCCCCTCCGCTCTTCAATGGAAGGGGGTGTCCGACCTCGTCGCCGCGGTCTTCTCGGAGGGCCGCTCCCCCATCCCGCAGTCGGCCGTCTGGGCCATGGGAATCGCTGCGGTCGTCGGACTGGCCCTCGAGCTGGTGCGGATCCTCCGCCGGCGCGGCTTCCCCCTCTCGCCTCTCGCCATCGGCCTCGGCGTCGTGATCCCGCCCGATTCGACGATCGCCATGTTCGCCGGCGCCGGGTTCTTCTGGCTCATGCGCCGCCGCTACGAGGGGCGACCGGGCGCCAGGGGGCATGCCCTGTGGATCGAGACTCAGGAGCCGATCTGCGCGGGGATGATCGCGGGCGCGGCCCTGGTGGGAATCACCGATGTCCTGGTCAGGGTCTTCCTGCTCTGAGCGATCGCGAGCGCGGCCGAGATGCTCGTTCTGTCTGGCAACATCGAGGAGACGGCGCGATGGACGACATGGCTGTCGAGGTCCGACCCTTCACGAATGACGATCGCGCCGGCGTCACCGCGCTCTGGATTGAAGCGTTCCCCGACGATCCGCCCCGCAATCGTCCGGACAGGATGATCGCCCGCAAGATGACCGTGCAGCCGGAGCTGTTTCTGGTGGCGCTCATGGATGGGCGCGTGATCGGGACCGTCCTCGCGGGATTCGACGGGGTGCGCGGCTGGATCTATCATCTCGCCGTGGAAGAGGCGTCGAGGCGCAGGGGCGTGGGGACCAGGCTCGTCCGCGCCGCGGAGCAAGCGCTTGCCGCGCTCGGCTGCCCGAAGATCAATCTGCAGGTGCGCTCGAGCAACGCGGCCGTCGTGGGGTTCTACACGGCGCTCGGGTATGTCGTCGAGGAACGGGTAAGCCTGGGGAAGCCGCTCGGAGAAGAAGAGGACGACCGGGTCTTGTATCGTTGAACCGCCTCGCTACCTGCAACGGGGCGTGTAGCGCACCGTGAACGCCGACTCTCCTCGATCATCCCCCGCGATGTGGATCACGATCGGATCGTGGGCCCCGCCATACTGCCGGGCATACGCGGCGATCAGGGGAGCGAGATCGAAGGCGAGATCCTCTTGCAGGATGGCATCGCAGGGATCGCCGTTGTCCTCGTGGACCAAGAACCCCCGCGTCTGCGCCGGATACGACTCCATGAAGGCTTCGCTGACATAGAGGGTCCACGCATGATCCGCGCAGCCGCCCGATGCGGAGACCGACAGAGATAGGATCCTGCCCTGGATCGAGACGGCTCTCACTTGGTATGGGTCCGATGCCAGGACGCCGATCGGGTCCGGCGTGACGACCAGACCTCCGTTGTCTCTCGGGGGACAGCGAGGGATGTGACGCCTCGGCAGATCCGTCACGCGGTCGAAGCAACCCGCGGCGGCGAGGGACAGCAGGCTTCCCAAGATGAGGCAGAGAACGATGCGCCGGCTCGATCGCCCGCCGGATGCCCGCACCGCCGGCGGCGAAGGCAAACTCCGGTTCGATCGGACTCGGCACTCGTGAAAGCGCATCATCCACGGCATCGTGAACCGCCTTCCCCCGCCCCGCTTATCGGGATCCGTACGCCTAGAGAGTACCAGAACCCAACGCGGCCCTCCATGACGGCGTCGCGGCCTGCCGCCCGCGACGGCAGGCCTGGTCCCGGCGACGGGCGCCGAGTGAATTGCTGCTGCCAATCCTCCGACGGGCGTATACTCTCCACGGAATTGTGGGCCGATCGGTCGCCCACGCCATGCAATCGAAGGAGGCCCGATGCGCAAACTCAGAGTCCCGTTGTTGGTTGGCGCCGTTCTGCCGCTGGTCGCCATGCTCGTACTTGTCTCGTGCGGCGGAAAGGACAAGGCCGAGAGAAAGATCGGCGAGGCCGCGGTGGAGATGGCCCTCAAGGGAGCGACCGGCAAGGACGTTGACGTCCAGATGGAGGGCAAGTCGGTCAAGATCAAGCAAGAGGGATCAGAGACCACGATTCAAGAAACGGACGAGTGGCCCTCCGACATGTTCCCCGCCGTCCCGGAGTTCAAGTTCGGGAAGGTGACTCGGGTCGTCGGCGGCGATGACGCCGGAATGAAGAAGTTCAACATCTACTACGACGACGTGCAGGAAGACGGAGTCGAGAAGTACGTCGAGCTGCTGAAGAGCGGCGGTTGGCAGGCGAGTCTCATGAACATGGGGCCCAAGGGGGGGATGGTGACCGGCCAGAAAGGGGATCTTGGCCTGCAGTTCATGTTCAGCAAAGAGAGAAAGGACGGCATGTTGATCGTCTACTCCGCCCCAAGCCAGTGACCGTCCGGGAGGGCCTCTCTGAAGCCACTCCATCCAGCCGTGGATGCGGGGACGATTCTCGCGTATAATCAAACCTGGGTGCGCGAAGTCGCCGGGCTGCGCGCTCCCGGGAGGTGAATGATGCGTCCCCCGCTCATCCTCGCCGCTTGCTTGCCCCTTCTCTTCCTGGTCTCCACGCCCTCGTCCTTCGCCCAGATCCATGATCCGGAGTGGGATCCGGAGGAGATCGTCGACATAGGCGATCTCGGAATGACCGGCTCCTCGGGTCCCGACGCCGTCCACACGCCCGACTGGCAACCATGGAACGGGCGTGACGAATGGCATGTCGTCTACGAGAAAAGGGGCGACATCTACCACGCGATGCGAATCGCGGGCATCTGGCAGGCTCCCGAGCCTCTGACCGACGACCCAGCGGTCTCTAGAGACCCCAAGCTCGCCTTCATCGGAGATCGCTTGATCGTCGTCTGGGAGGACGACCGTCGAGGCCACCCGGAGATCTGGGCGCGCCTGTGGGATGGCGGCTCCTGGGGAGCCGAAATCGCTCTCACGGACAACATGTTCCGCTCGAGCGCCCCTGCCATCGCGGGCGGACAGACCGAGGGGTATGCCGTGTGGGAGGAGGGGCCCGAGGGCCTGACGACCGTCGCCGGAAGGAGGTACGAGGCGCTCGGGCGGTTGTGGTTTGGAATCGAGACCATCTCGCCGGGCGGCTGCACCGCGTCCGAGCCATCGATCGCCTGTGAGCCTTGGAGCGATCAGTTGATCGTCGCATGGGCCGACGCGATGCACGGCCTGCCCGAGATCTATCTGCGGGAGAGGCAGTGGGGGGGATGGGCCGAGCCTGTCCGTCTCACCGATCTCCCGGGGGCCTGCCGCAAGCCCAGCGTGCACGCCGAGCAATGCTGCGGCGACATCGTCACCTCCCAGGCGCTCATCGCGTTCGAGCACGAGGATTCCGGGCCGATGGAGGTCTGGGTGGGGTGCTTCGAATCGGGCGCTCCCACATGGGTCCAGCAAGTCTCGCCTGAGGACGGTCGCGCGTCGCGCTCCCCGCAGATGCACGGATACACTTTCGTCCAGATGGACATGATCGGCGGCGTGATTCCCCGCTACTGGATCACATGGACCGACGACGCCCCCCCGGGCGCGCGGTCCCACCAGGTCGGCCTGATCGAGATCTGCGGCGCCCCGTCATGGAGCGGGACCCTCTCCGACGCGGGGATCGAGACATCGAGCATCGCGGGGATCGAGGGCAGTCCGATGGCCGGAGTGCTCGCGACATGGATCGAGGAGCGTCAAGCGGCCACCTGCCTGGTCGCGAAACCCGGTTCGATCCTGGGCTGCCAGGGATTCGAGTTCCATGCGCCGCTCAGTATCCTGCTGACGCCGGCCGGCTCGCGCGACAACGCCGCCGTCTGCTCCAACGCCTGTCCGGGAGGCGGTCCGGTCGAAGGGCTGGTCATGACTCTCAGCTTCGCCCCGCCGCTCGACGCGGACCTGACGTGGGATGAGATCCAACTGCATCCCACGATTCCTCCGGAGACGACGGACGCCGACGGCCGGGTGGAGCTCAGGGTCCGCGGCGGAGGATGCTCCACCGCCGGTCGCGTCCGCCTGATCGCGAATGGGCTTGAAGTCCGAAACTGGCTGGGTGCGAAGTCTCCCGATGTCAACGGCGACTGCGCGGTGCTCCAGAACGACCTCGTCTATGTCATGTCGAGGATGGGAACCGCGGACTTCTGCGGCGACCTCGATGGATCGGGCCTCGTCGACGCGGCGGACGCGGCAATCGTCCAGGCCTCGCTCGGCGACCTCTGCTCGCAGCTCGTCTCGGTGGAGGAGTCCGCGGATCTCGCGTCGGGGATCCGGATCGAGCCTAATCCCTCCAGGGGCACGGTCGTGATCCGCGTGGACTCCGCCGGATCGCCGGACCAGAAGGTCGAGATCTTCGATGCCGCCGGACGCCTGATCAGGGTTCTTCCCGAGCGAGGTCAAGACGGCCGCGGAGGCGCCATCATCTGGGATGCGACCGACGAACGCGGATCCGCGGTCTCCTCGGGGCTTTACTTCGCGCGCGTGTCGAATGTGAAGGAGATCTCCGCGCGCCCGATCGTGATTGTTCGCTGAGGCGCCGCTACAGTCCCCATCGCGCGATGCACGCGGTCGGCACGCCGCTCGCGCTTCGAAAGAGGCCCGCCGCGATGAGGGCGCCCTCGTAGACCGTCACGGCGAGGGCCCAGACTCAGTCGTTCACGCCTGAGCCCAGGGGGCTCCAGCGCTCCGAGGGAGGGGGCGGGTCGGCCGTCTTGTCGGGTCTTCCTCGCACTGGATCTGCGAGATGAAGAGCAGAACGGCCGTGAGGGCGATCCAATGGGAGCTTCGCGTGATCCGCCCCGGCGATCTGTTCCAGTCGCGCGTCCGCATCAGTGAACGATCTACCGAAGCAATGTGAGCTTCGCCGCCGGCGCCCGCCGCCCCTCGCCGAGCCGGAGCATGTAGACACCCGGCGCCGCCGGGGAACCGCGATCATCCCGCCCGTCCCAGACCAGGCCGCAAGTCTGATCGGAACGGCGCGCCGCAGGCAGCGTCGCGATCCGCCGCCCGGCCAGGTCGGTCACGATCACGCCGGCAACAACCGAGAGAGAGGAGTGCCACTCCGCCTCCACCCGTCCCCGGAATGGATTCGGCCAGATTCGAAGCGCCGGTCGCCGACCATGAACAACCCCGTCGACATCCGCCGGGCCGATCGCATCGAACCGGACCACGAAGACGTCCCTTCCCCCGTTGTGAGTCTGATCGTAGGCCCCGATCGTCGTGGGGAAGTTCGGGGATCGCGTCGGCCCGGTGAGGAGCGCGCGTCCCGAATGGTCCATCGTGAGCTCCCAGCCGCCGTCCGAGTCCGAGCCTCCCAGGTAGCTGCTCCAGAGCAGCGTCGCGCCGGAGGGATCGAAGCGACTCACGAAGGCGTCGGTTCCTCCTCCGTAGCTTCGATCGAAGGCGTCGGCCGTCGTCGGGAGATTGGCTGACGAAACCTCCCCCGAGATGACAGGACAGTTCAGCTCATCCAGGAGGAGCGCGAACGCTTCATCGACGGAATCGCCTCCGAGGAATGTGGCCCACGCGAGCCGCGATGCACCCTCTTCGAGCCGCACGAGAAAGACATCCCGGTCGCCGTTGTAAGTCCGGTCGAAGGCCAGCGGAGTGACCGGGAAATCGGATGATGTCGTGGAGCCTGTGGCAACGATGCCGTCATCGTGATCGACTGCGACCACGTTTCCCATGTCGCTTCCGCTGCCTCCGACGAACGTGCCATAGGCGACGGCGCTCCCATCCTGCGTGAGTGCCGCGACGAACGCGTCGTCCCCGCCGTTGTGCCCGCGATCGAACGCCCCCTCCGTCGTGGGGAAATCGCTGGATGAGGTGTTCCCCGTCGCGACGACTCTCCCCATGGAATCGAGAGCGAGGAAAGTGGCCTGATCGTTGACGGATCCCCCGAGGTAGGTGCTCCAGAGCAGGCTCGCCCCGGACGGGTCGAGGGTCGCGGCGAATCCGTCGGTGAGCCCGTCCAGCGTTCGATCGAAGGCCCCCTCCGTGGTCGGGAAGTCGGCCGAGTAGGTCTCGCCGACCACGACCGCGCGTCCCGCGCCGTCCAGGAGGAGGTCCCACACCCTGTCAAGGGAGCCTCCGCCCAGGAAGCTGCTCCAGAGGAGCGCGCTGCCGGAGTCGTTCAGCTTGCAGACGAATCCGTCTCGCGATCCGCCGAGGGTCCGGTCGTGCGCGCCCGGCGTGGTCGGAAAGTCGTTGGAGAGCGAGAGGCCGGCGATGACCGGATTGCCCAGGCCGTCGAGGGCGATCGCAAACGGACGATCCTCAGCGTTTCCGCCGATGAACGTGGCCCACTGGAGCGCCGAGCCACTCGCGTCGAGCTTGGCCACGAACAGATCGTACCCGCCTCCGAGCGTTCTGTCGTACGCGCCCGGCGTCGTCGGAAACGTGGCCGAGCGCGTGTACCCCGCGACCAGCGAGTTGTCGTCGGCATCGAGCGTCAGCCCGTGGGCGTACTCGCTATCACCCCCGCCCAGCAGCGTGCTCCAGATGATGCTGGCGGGGTTCTCACCCGGTGTCGCGTCGCCGGGACTCTCATCGAATCGGTCCTCCGACCAGCGCAGGATCGCCTCTCCGCGATCGCCGAAGCGCTCGATACGGATCTCGTTCGATCCCGGCGCAGTCCATGCCAGGTTCCCATCGAACTCGCAGGGGCCCGAGTCCAGACCGTCGACGTGGAAGCGAACCCGGCTCCGCTCTTCCTGCCGGCCGGCCGCGATGACGAAGCGCAGCCCCTCCTCCTCGGGCGTCAGCTCCAGGTCGATGCCGGGCCATAGGTCGTCGTACACGACGCGGGTCCGCGCCGGCGAGTTCGCCCGCCAGCGCGACGGGTCGCTCCCGATGAAGTGACTCACTCGCGTCCCGGCATCCCCCTCTGGCCGCGGCACGGATCTGCCTTCTGTTCCTTCGAAGCGGAGCCAGAGAACGCGACTCGCCTCCGTCAGGTCCAGGACGACGCCGCCCGCCGCGAAGTAGATCGTCGCTCCAGCGCAACTGGCGTATGCCAGCGCTCTTTCGTCCAGATGGCCGGGATTCTCGATCACGCCGCATGGGATTCCTCCCCGGGCGGAGGGCGGGCGGAGCCCTGCCCCGACAAGCAGCAGGACCGGCGCGAGGATCCACCCCAGACGCGGATTCAGCAAGATGCCGTGTCCTTTCAAGAGAGCGAGGGACCGGGTCTCTCGCGGTGCACCGATTCGCTGATCGATCGCCCCCGCGCGCGACCTCCAGTGTCGCCGCCTCTGATTATACCGCCGGCTGTTCCTCCCTCCAACTCCTTCATGTATAATCGGCTGACCTTGGAGCGGACACCGCTACGATGACGCCGGATGCGGGCATGCAACATCGCGGCTCACTCTGGAGAAGACTGATCGTCTGCCTCCTCTGCGCGTTCGCGGCCGCCGCTCATGACAGGATCGTGATCTCGGAGCCTCGCGCCCGGTCGTGCGGGGCAACGCCGGGAAGGCAAGACCGGCCGGGAGATGCGTCGTCTACGCAGGCGATCGAATCCTCCGCCTGGCCCAGAAGTGCGACGTGAGTTACGGAGAAGCGGTGCGCGCCTTTGAGATCGTGCAACTCGACAGGCAGCACTACGCTGAAGCGGAGATACCCGAGAGCCCCATCCTGCAGGCCAGCGGCCAGGGTTGGAATGCCCACGGGATGCACACCTGCGATCCCTGGTGGAGCGCCCGCTGGCGCTCCCGTAGCGATCTCGATCCATGATCTCGGATGGGGCTGCGTTCGCAGAATCTCGTCCGGCCGGGAGGTTTCCCCGTCGCCGCGCATCCTCTGGGACGGTGCGGACGCCGCCGGAATCCCCGTCCCATCAGGGGTTTACTTCTGTCGAGCCCAGGCCGGGCGGGAGACTTCCCTGCGCCGCCTGACGATCGTTCGCTAGCAGGCTCGATCGCGCTCGAGAGGCCCCCTGGAGCGTCCGCTTGGCCCGGCTGCGTCCGGGGCGCGCCGGAGCCTCGGTAACCTCCCGCAAGGTTGCGCGATCTTCATGA
The DNA here is from genome assembly GCA_016867495.1 of Candidatus Eisenbacteria bacterium. Lineage (NCBI taxonomy): Bacteria > Candidatus Eiseniibacteriota > Candidatus Eiseniibacteriota bacterium. Next base: position 15,830 of record VGJL01000037.1, read on the forward strand.
TGGGTCCAGGCTCTTGGCGGCAATGGCCTACCCCTGGTCCGACGGAGGCGACAAGCCGTGAAGGTGATGGGCGGCCCGAGAACGGGGCGAGACCCCGCGCGATCAGAACCTCAAGACACTCGCGAGCCCCGAGCGCCCAGGGAGTACGGGCAGTCGGAGCCCTCCACCATCATCGCCGATTTCCTCGACAACCAGGAGCCGGCGATCCGCCTCGTAGCGGGGTGGGCCCGCAGTGTGGCGTCGCATCGAGCCTGGGGATTCGAAACGCCGGACGACATCGTCCAGGCGGCTCTTCTCGCCCTCGTCCGATGCTTTCGCGAGAACCGCTTCGCTGAGGGGGATCTTCCCGCCTACGTGAGGCGGATCGCCAAGAATCTCTGCGTCAGCAGCTACCGGCGCGCGCGCGTTCGGGGGACGGCGATGTCGATCGACTCACTCGAGGCGCTCCATGACCCCGCGACGCGGAGGTCCTCCGACGAACGCGTCCTGATGTTGCGGCGCATACTGGAAGGACTGGGTGAGCGGTGCCGGGAGATGATCTCGCTTGCCTATCTCGAGGGATTCAGCCGCCGCGAGATCGCGGAGCGACTGGGGACGACCGAGGGAGCCGTGAAGGTCAGGCTGTGTCGCTGCCTTCAAGAGGCCAGAGAGGTGCAATCGGGGGGAATGGTCTGAGGACGGCCTCGCGGCCGGCGGAGAGTAGGTGGACAGAGATGATGACAGCAGATGACAGAGACCAGGCCTGCGCGGCGATCGAGGGACTCCTTGTCTGGTATCCCACATCGACTCTCACCGCGGATGAAAGAGCCCGCGTCGAGGATCATGTTGCGGGGTGCGGCCCCTGCGCCGATCTCCTTCGGTTTGCGGCGAGTCTCAAGGATCGCCTGGCCGAAGCGAGCTCCATGCATCCCGCTCCCGAACTGCTGGTGCGCTTCGTCGAGCAATCCGATGATCTGCCTCTCACCGAACGAGCCCTCGTTGAGACGCACATCGCCGGCTGCGCGGAATGCATGCGCGAGTCCGAGATCCTTCGGGCGGTCGATCGCGACCTGGCCCCGGCCGGAGAGCGATCGGAATCGAAGACAGGGCGGGCAAGCGGTCTGTCGCTCGCGGGAACCCGCTTCAGGGGGCTGTGGGAGGCGCTCGCGGGGACGCTCCTGCGGCCGGTCCCGGCCGCGGTCTACCTGACGGCCACGGCCGCGCTCGCCCTGGTCCTTCTGAGTGGCGTCGACCGGCCCTCCGAGCGCTTCCCCGGGACGCACGCGCCCCCGGCGGATGCCGCCCCGCGCGGTCTCGTCGACGGCGTGGTGCTCCTGCCGAGCGATCTCGGGGCCGTGCGCGGACCCCAGGGAGTCGACGATGACGCCCCATCGGTCGACACTTCCTGCGACCAGTTCCTGCTCCTGGAGCTGACCGATCTCGAAGCTCCTCCCCGGAGCGGGACGCTCTACGACGTCGCGATCACGAGGGCCGGGGGCTCCTCTCCCGAATGGACCGGTCAGGTCGATGGTCTGGCGTTCGCTGAGAACTACAGCGTCTGCATCCTGCTCGAGGCGGGAAGCCTGAGGCCCGGCGACTATGTCGTGACGCTCGCGACGCCGTCGGGGGATTTGCTCTACCGCTCGACCATGGCGGCGCGCTAGGCCGGCTCGACTGCGTCCGAGCCGCTACCGCAGAGCCGCTACCGCCAGTCGCCTTCCGCGACGATCCCTCCCCACAACGCGGGGTGGATCCTGCGGAATCTCGATCGGACCTCGCGCAAGCGCTCAAGCTGCGCCCCGCGCACCGCCTCGACCGTCGACTCCCCCGAGAGGCGATGAGTGTAGAGACGGACCATCAGGTCGCGGGCCACATCGTCCCGGATGTGCCACATCGACGTGAGGACGGTGCGGACCCCGGCGATCTCGAACGCCCTCCGCAGACCCGAGAGCCCGTCCCCGAAGAGCTGCACGCCCCGCCCCGACGCACAGGCGCTCAACACCGCCCAGTCCGTTCCGCGCATATCCCGCCCGACGACCTCCTGCGCGAAGAGGATGCCGTCATCGCCCGCCGGTCCCGCCAGAAGGACCAAGCCGGAGAGGAGGAGCGGATCCTCAGCGGCGTCGCGCGTCACCGCACCTCCATCCCCCGCCTCCCTCCCGCAGAAGAAGCCGTGCGCCGCAAGGTGGATGATCCTGCTACTCCCCATGAGGCGTTTCGCGGACCCCTCGGTCGCCTCGGGTCCGACCAGGAGCGTGACCGGCTCTCCAGAGGCCCGGGAATAGAGGTCCGAGATCCTTCGCGCCTCATCGACCGCCCCCGAGAGAGGGGGAAGGGAGCGCGGATCGATATCGCACGGACGCGCGCTCCGCAGGGTCGACGCGGGGCGCCGCGTCATCGGAGCCGCCGCCGGATCCGGGCCCGAACATCCGACGGCCAGGAGCCCCTCGCGCGCGCCGGCGCGCGTCTGCTCCGCAAGCCGGAGCAGGTCCCTCGCCGACGACAGATTGTGGAGGCTCCATCGCTCGATCACGAGCTCATCCGCCGGCGAAAGCAACGTGTTGAAGTCGACGAGGAGAAGCTCCGAGTCGGGAATCAGGAGCACGATGGCGGCGCCCGGTTCCGGCCCGACCGGGCCGGCTTCGGCAAAGCGCGCCGCGATCGGCTCCCAGGCGCGGCGATGCAGACTCCGCGAGGCGACACGGAATTCCGCTTCCGCTCTTGCGGAGGGCCTGCCGCTCCCGCCTTCACCCTCGACGCTCCGGCGGTACGACACGATGAGCGTATCGAGGAAATCGGCTTCGCCCAGATCATGGAAGCTCAGGGTCCACGCGCCGGGCGCGGAGGCGGCGAGGCAGAAGGCCCCGTATCGCTCAGCGGCGGCAGAGGGAAGGGGAAGGATAGGTGAAGCCATCTGGCGCGCCGCGCTCCTGGCCCCCGCCGCGAGGTCAGGGTAGCGCACGAAATGGACGATGCCGCCACCGGGAGGGAGGATCTCCGCCAGCCGATCGCATGTCATCGCCGCTTCCTGCTTCCTGCGCTCCAACCGCTCGCGGAACTCATCGCTGGCCACGCTCAGCGCCCTCTCCGCTTCTTCCTTCTCCGCC
>VGJL01000038.1 GCA_016867495.1 Candidatus Eisenbacteria bacterium
TCCTCGACGGGACCTGCTCGGTCCTGACCGAGGAGCAGTGCACGGTGGCCGGTGGCTTCCTCTGGATCGTCGACGAGGACTGCGTGGATGACTGTCCGCCGGTCCCGACGGAGAAGACGACCTGGGGGAAGATCAAGGCGAACTACAGGTAGTCCAAGTCGGGAGCGCATACCCCAGATAGGACTGCCCGACGCACAGAAGGCCCGTCCCCGCAAGGGGGCGGGCCTTCGCGTGAGATCGGCAGCCCCTAGACGAGCGTCACGGATACAAGCAGACCGGCTCTAGACCCCCCGACCCGCCGAGTTTGTCTGGCTCCCTCCGCCGAGGACTGCCAGAGCGTAGAAGACGATGGCTCCCGCCGCGGCGACGCCGAGCGACTCGACTCCCGGGGCCATCGGGATCCGGATCGATCGATCGCAGACGCTCCTTGCGCGATCGTCGAGACCGCTTCCCTCCCGGCCCAGCATGATGGCGGTAGGTCCTTCGAGCAGAGTTGCGGAGAGCGGCGCATCCCCGCGGGGATCGAGGGAGAGGATGCGGTAGCCTCCCCTGCGCAGGCTCTCCCAGAGTGTCTCGCCGGGAACATCCACGCAGACAGGAAGGCGGAAGCAGGCGCCCATGGCGGCGCGGATCGCTCGCGGATGAAATGGATCGACCGTCCCCTCGGTCGTCACCGCGCCGATCAGGCCCGCGGCGCACGCGGTCCGGATGAGCGACCCGGCGTTTGTAGGATCCTGCAGGCCGTGGAAGACGGCGAGAAGGGGGCGATCTCCGGCGTCCGCCGCCGCGAGGAGGCTCGCCATCTCGCATCGCGGACGAGTGAAGACGCCGACCGCTCCCTGGGGGGTCGTCAGGGTCGAGATCGCGCGCAGGACGGGGGCCGAGACATGCGCGACAGCAGCCCCCCTGAGCGCGGCCTCAGCGCGAATCGCTTCCGCGGAGGAGTCGGCGGGGTCGAGGAACAAGGCCTGGGGGGCGAGCCGCGCCTGCAGCGCCTCGCGGACGAGCGTGATCCCATCGGCGAGCAGAACTCCCTCGCGGCGGGCTTCGCGGACATCGCGAGCGATCCTCCTCGCAGCCTGAACGCGCGGGTTCTGCCGGGATCGCAGCATCTCCGTCGGAGGGCCCACGGTTCCTCAGGCGCTCCTCGAGAGGATCTCCTCGACGAGCCGCCGCACGAGGGTGGGATCGACCTCGTCCTTGTGCGACTTCATGACGGTCCCGATGACGCGGCCGGAACCGGAAGGATCCGTGATCCCGCTTTGCGCGATCGCTTCCTCCACGATCCTCCGCGTCGCGGTCTCATCGAGGTGACTCGGCAGGTAAGCGGACAGGAGATCGATCTCCCACTTGAGCTTCTCGATGTGGCCGCGCCCCGCTTCGCCTCCCTTCTCGAACTCCTGGATCGAGCGGTTGAGCTGCTTCACGTAAGTCGCCGCCACCTCCCGAACGATCGCGTCGGTCAGATCCCCCTTGAAGCCGGGGGAGGTGCGCTTCTCCGTCAGCTTGCTCTTCAGCATCCGGAGACAGTCAGCGGTCCGCAGATCGCGAGCCTTGATCGCAGCATGAAGTCTTTCATCGATCTCTTGAACGAGACTCATCGAAACCTCCCTTCGCAGGACTCTCAGCGCGCGGCCCGGGAGCGGCAACCCGACACCCCTCTGGGATCCTCAACGGTTCCCGACGCCCCGCCATCTTCGTTCGGCCCCGGGCGTCCAGGTCGTATCGACTCCGGCGCCCCGCTCGGCGTCGAGCGGGATCGCCTCGTTCAGCCCAGGCTGGGTCCAGAGCCTGCCGTCGCCGGCGAACGCCTTCTCGGTAGGGTAGGCGTCACGCCCGCCCGTGTCGAGGAAGAGCCCGATCGTGTCGATTCGGTCCCGAAGGCCTCCGCGCGAGTCCGTGTTCGCGCGCCCCAGGGACGTCGCGGCCGTCACGCTGTAGGTGTCGTCCCCGGTCAGATCCCAGAAGATCCCGATTCCGTTCGCGTTCCCGCCTCCCAGGGAGAGATTCGGAGCGTCGTAGCGGTCGTCTCCCGCGCCCTCGTAGAGGAATCCGAGGGAGAAGTCGTGTCCGGCGCCCTGCGCCATGTTCATTGTGGCCCGATAGCGGTCCTCTCCCGCCGTGTCCCAGAGGACTCCCAGGGCGAAGTGCGCGCCGCTTCCCTGGACGTACCAGATGCCTTCATACGAGTCGTTTCCGCTCTGGTCGGCCAGGATTCCGATCCCGTACCAGTAGCCGCAGCCTTGCCCGAAGACGCCGCAGCGGTAGGTGTCGTCGCCTTCGCCGTCGGCGAGAACGCCGAGCCCTCCGGCGAGAGAGCGGCCGTCCACGAAGTCGGCGCGCTTGCCGAAGCCGAAACCTTGCGACAAGGAAGCGTTGTGCTCCTCGGTCTGGGCGGCCGGGTAGCGGATCCGCTGGTCGTCGGCTTCGTAGATGTCGTCGCCCGAGCGATCGACCAGCACACCGGCGCCGCGCACGTAGCCGTATCCCTGCGACTGCTGGAAGGCGCGGTAGGAGTCTCTCCCCGCGAGGTCGGACAGGATCCCGACGCCGAAGAGCCCGGCCCCCTGGCTCGCGGTGAGGGCGTCGTATCGATCCTCTCCGGCCCCATCGATCAGGACTCCCGCGCCGCAGAGTCCGGCGCCCATGCAGAGATGCCCGCCTCGGTAGGCGTCGTCGCCGGCCAGGTCGATCAAGAGGCCGACGCCTGCGACCCCTGCCCCGAACGCCGGCCCCAGCGTGTCGGCCGCGAGATACCGGTCGTTTCCCTGCAGGTCGATCAGAATCGACACCGGCGTCTCGTGGGTCCCGGCCCCGCCGCCCGCGTACCAGTCATCGCCGCCCGCATCGATGAGGATGAGGGGGGATTCCGGGCCGTGCCGGTCAGGCCCTTCGCCCGCGAGGACGATCGGCCCGCACGGCGTCGCGACCCGCCAGCTCCGCCCCATGCCCGCCGAGTGCCGTCTGACGATGGGAAGGGTTCTCTCGACGGCGATCAGCAGATCGGAGATGCCCGCGTTCCAGACGGCCTGGTCGATCGCCCCCGCCCTCTCTTCGAGACGGCGCTGAGAGGCCGGATCCTGGGCATCCGCCGCCGTCCCCAACAGGTATGCGATCGCGTCGCGCTGCAGAGACGCTTCGGCGTTCGGCCCGAGCGAGGCGAAGGCCGCATGCCGGGCATCGATCGCTCTGGCGGCGGCCGTCACCCAGATCGCGAGGGCCAGATCGAGCGAATCCGGAAGCTGCGCCGCCGCGGAGCGGATCAGCTCCTCATCCTCCGGGATCATCGGCTTGCGCGCCGACTTCCAGAGCGCTCGAAGCGCGGCGGGAAGTGGATCGCGCTCGGGAAGCGAGGCGCGCAGTTCTTCCGCAGGATCTCCGATCAGACCCCTGCGGACGCCGGTCCCCAGCCGGGATGTCGCTGCCATGTAGATGTCGCCCGGGCGCTCCGCCGCGCGGAGGAGCTGGCGCTGCAAGATCTCGACATCCCCGGGGATCCTGAGGGGCCGCTGCGTCAGGGCATCGAAGAGGGGCAGCTTCCAGCGGTCGCCGCCCCAGAGGGACATGTCGAGGAGGTCGAGGCGCAGACGCTCCGGGGCGAGGTCGACCGCGGCCAGCGCGTCGCGGATGGGGGATGGAACAGTCGGATCCTGAGCCCTGGAAGCCGCGGGCGCGAGCAACGGGATGGCGGCGATCAGGAGGATCGACGCTTCGTGTCGGGCAGTGCGAACGAAAGACATGTGGGCCTCCGGTTGATCCGAGCCTCGCTCACCGCATCGCCGCGAGGAGAGCGGGGAGCAGCAGGACGCTGAGAAGCGTGGCGAGCAGGATCGTGGAGGCCACGATCTCAGCGTTTCGCCCCGCCTTCTGCGTCAGTACGACATTGATGACGGCCGGCGGCAGCAGCGCATAGAGAATGAGGACTTTTCGCAGCAGCCCTTCCGGACGAAGGAGCCAGAGCGCGACGACGAGCCCGCCCGCGCCGCTCGCGTAGCGCAGCGCGGTCGCGAACGCCGCCTCCCGGAGGCTCGTCAGGCGCGTGCGGGCGAGGGCGTCCCCGAAGAGGAAGAGCATGATCGGAACGGCCGCCATTCCGGCGAGGCGCGGAACCCGCATCGCCATCTCCGGGGGCTCGAGGTGGAGGGCCTTCAAGATTCCGGCGAGGACGGTCGCCCAGAGAGCCGGCTCCCGTATCGCCTCCCTCATCCTCGCTCCGCCGTGGAGCAGGAAGATCCCCACGGAGAAGAGCGCCAGGTTCGTCACCGTGTAGCAGAGCACTCCCCGCGAGAGCCCCTCGGTCCCGAAGTTCGCGAGGAGGAGCGGGAACGGGAGGTTGGCCGAGTTCACGAAGGCGATCGGCATGAGGAGCTCTCTGCGATCCTTCCACCCGATCAGTCTCAGGAAGATCGATCCGATCAGGAGCCCCGACCCGATCTGGATCAGCGTGGCGGCGCCCGCGATGGCGAACTCGCGCCCCTCGATCCTGGAGTCGAGGATCGAGCTGAAGGCGAGGCATGGGACGAAGATGTTCATGCCCAGCCGCAAGGTCCCTGTCAGGTCGGGCCGCAGCCGGCGCGCGTAGATCCAGGCGACGGCGATGAGGCCGAAGACCTCCACGACAGAAGCGACGACCGTCAGCAGGTTCTCGCTCATCTCGCGGCCTCGCGGATCACTGCCCGCCCCTCAGGCGGTTGCTCGGGATTTCCGGTCGCATCGGAGATAGACTACCGGCGTGGGATGCGCGCGCAACCCCGGAGGGGTCATGCCGACCGATCGTCTGTTCGATGCCGATCCGTACCGGTTGGAGTTCGAAGCCAGGCTGGTCGATCTCCGGCCGGAAGAAAAGATGGCGGCCTTGGACGCCACCGCCTTCTTCCCGGAGGACGGCGGCCAGAAGTCGGACCAGGGGAGCCTCGGCGGAATCCCCGTGGTCGGTCTCTCCGTCGATCCCGATGGAACGATCTGGCACCGGTTGGAGACGGCTCCGCGGTGGGAGATCGGGACTCTCGTCCAGGGACGCGTCGATGCGGCCGTGAGGAGGGATCACCGCCAGCAGCACTCGGGGCAGCACATCCTCTCGCGCGTCTTCACCGGTCTCCTCGGGGCCCGGACCCTCTCGTTCCACATGGGTGAGGTCTCGTCGACGATCGATCTGCCGATCGATCCCCCGACCGATGAGGTCCTGGCCTCGGTGGAAGAGGCGGCCAACGCGGTCGTCCTCGATGACCTCCCGGTGGCGGTGACCGCGGAGCCCCGGGAGGGGCTCCTGCCCCTGCGAACGGTGCACATCGAGGGGCTCGAGTCCCAGCACTGCTGCGGGACTCACGTCCGGCGGACGGGGGAGGTCGGCCCGATCAAGATCCTGCGAACGGAGAAGGCGAAGGGGGCGCTACGAGTCCACTTCGTGTGCGGAGAACGGGCGCTTCGCCTCTTCCGCGGGCTTGCCGCCGGGGCCGACCGGATGGCGCGCCTCCTCAGCGCCGGTTGGCTCGATCTCCCGGACCTGGTGAGCGGGGCGCTCGATCGCGCCAGGGAGATGGAGCGGCAGCTGCGGCTCCTCAGGAAGCGGCATCTGTTCCTGCAGGCGGAGCGCCTCGCCCGCGAGTCCGCGAGGCTCGACGACGGCACCCTCTGGGTCGCCTCCTGGATGGAAGGCGCGGACGCGGAGGGGCTGCGCGAGGCTGCGAACGAGATCCTCGGGCAGGGGAGGGCACTTGTCGTGCTGGCCGGGTCGGGAGAACCGAACCGCGCGGTCTGGGTCGCCGCGCGAACCGACGACCTGCCAGAGAAGCGCCGTGTCGATGCCGGAAGGTTCTTGCAGGAAGTTCTCGCGCCGCTCCAGGGACGGGGAGGGGGAACCCTCCTCTTCGCGCAAGGCTCTTGCGGCGCGGACGAGGCCGCCTGCAAGGGGCGGCTCGCCGCTCTTGCCTCCCCTATCGCACGACCGTGAAGGGATCGGGGGCCGGGGTCGTGTCGGACCAGTCGATGTCGACCGAGGCGACCTGCGCGATCCTGGGGCCGACGCGAAGGAAGGCGATCAGCTTCTCCAGGGATGCGGCATCGCCTCGGGCGACGACCTCCACCGAGCCGTCGGGAAGATTCCGCGCGAAGCCGGCGAGACCCAGGGCGAGCGCCTCCTCGACCGTCGTCGCGCGGAAGTAGACCCCCTGGACCCTCCCCTTCACGATCGCCCGGAACTGTCTCCGCGTCGCCATGGAGGAAACGTTCCGCCTTCGTGAGTCGGCCGTCAAGGGCGCGCCTCCGCCGGCGGCGGGACCGCGGCGGCCGGTGCAACGAGTCTTGCGCCGGGAGGATGAAGGGGGCAGCCGACGCGTTGACATCGCTCCGGCTCAGGTGGGAGAATTGTCTGGCGATGAGGCAGGGCGGTTTGCCTCGGGCAAGAGCTTCGGACGGCGTTTCGCCGAGGCGGGACTTTCCCTGGGGACGAGCGCTCGCGCACACCCATCGGTCGGAGGGCCAACCATGCGAACGATCCACGGGGCCGGCCGGACTCCCAGAACCGCAGTCGGAAGCTCGGGCAGAGTGCGGCGGATGTTGATGAGCGTCTTGCTCGGGACCGTCATTCTGGGGGCGCTTCTCGCATCCCCGGCGGGATCCTGCCGGTTCTGGGGCCTCGTCGGCAGTTCCTGCCCCTCGTATCTCGTGACGGACCATCTCCGAGATGGATCGATCGAGAATCTCAAGAACCTTGGCGGGATGAATCGCGACGGCTGGGGATTCGCCTACTACCCGAGCATGCCCCGTCCTCTGTTCAACGGGCCGATCGCCAGGAGGGGGGGAGCGCCAGCGAATCATCCGCACGACCCGGAGTACGATCTGGCGGTCGACGAGATGAGCCTGATGCGGCCGAAGGCGGCTCTGGGCCACGTGCGCGCGGGAACGAGCGGGCATTGGGGAATCCCGAATCCGCACCCCTTCGAGCACGAGGGGATGGTCTTCGCCCACAACGGCACGATCTCGACCGCCACGCTCGTCATGTTGCTGACGGAGGACGATCCCGGCTACTTCGACACCCATCCGACTGACTACGTCAACGGCTACATCGACTCGGAGCTTTACTTTCTCTGTCTCCTCAAGTTCATGCGCCAGAGGTCCGACCTCCCGCGGGCGGAGGCCCTTCGGGAGGCGGTCCGGCGCGTCGTGGCGGTGGCGCAATCGAGCAGGCTCAACTTCGTTCTGACCGACGGCGATACGCTCTTCGTCTTGAGGTGGTCTCCGTACGACGCGGGGGATGCGGTGCGGTACACGCCGGCGACGGGCGCGGCCTCCAGCTACTGGATCGCGGCCTCGCAGGTCCTGGGATCGAGCGCCGCGGGCTGGGGAACGCTTCCGGAGAGGTCGCTGGCCGTCTTCGTGCCGGGTCATCGGCCCAGGTTTCTGAGGATCGACATGATCGCCCCGACCGAGACGGAGGAGGCTCGAGCGGAGATCGGCGCGGCCTCGCCCAATCCGATGGACGGAGAGATCGGCATTCCGATCGTCGTTCCCGACGGAGGGGCTCCCGTCGGGATCGAGGTGTACGACGTGCAGGGCCGGCTTGTCTGGAAGGAGGGGATCGAGAGTCTCGCGCCCGGTCCCGCCGTGGTGCGCTGGGACGGATGCGACACTCGCGGAGATCCCGTGCCCCGGGGGGTCTACTTCTGCAGGATCGTCGTGGGCGATCGGACGAGCGAGCGCACGATCACGGTTCTGCGGCGCTAGCGGGCAAGGGAGCAGGCGGAACTCGCCGGCGCGGCCGGGCTCCGTCCTCCGGAGGCCCGAGCGGGGACACTCCGCTCCTCCTCCTTGCGCCCCAGGTCTCACTGACCTACGATCGCGCCAGCCCTTCGGGGCGGGGGGACATCAGTGGGCCGGCGCGCGGAAGCGAGGGGAATCCGGGCGTGCTGGAGCGCTGGCTCAGAGAGCGCTTTCCCAAGGCGCGGTGGGAGGCCCCGGGCGACAAGCTCGGGGTCCTTACCCACCGCGTCCGCATACCAGGCCGGGGTCCGAGCCTGCCCGAGGGGCACCTCTTCATCGATCTGGAGACCCTCGGCTTCGTCGGGCGCCCTCTCTTCCTCGTGGGGCTCTTCCACGCGACGGGACGCCGGGAGGGCGATCTGATCCAGCTTCTGGCCCGCGACTACTCCGAGGAGGAGGACACGATCCGCTTCTTCTCCAAGGCGTTCGCGTCGATCCCCACCTGGGTCACATTCAACGGCAAGAGCTTCGATGTGCCGACGCTCCACCTGCGGTGCGCCTACTACCGGATCCGCAAGCCGAGGCCGGAGGCGCACGTCGATCTGTTGCACCTGGCCCGTAGGCACTTCAGCGGCGTGCTGCCGGACTGCAGGCTGAAGACCCTCGAGAGGCGGGTCTGCGGGCGTTCGCGGATCAACGACCTGGATGGATCGGAAGTCCCGAACGCCTATCATCGATTCGTGCGCGAGGGCGACCCGAACTGGCTCGAGCCGATCCTTCGCCACAACCGCGACGACCTGATCACGCTGGCCGAACTCTTCCTTGTCCTGGAAGAGATGGGCGGGGAGGGCACTTGAAGACGAAGACCAAGCGCGGCGCGACAGACTTGCTGGGCCGGGTTCTGCTGCTCGCGACCGAGAACGGCCAGGCCGTCCATGTACACGAGATTCCGCCTCGGGAGGCGAGATCCGGGCAGCCGTCCCGCCCCCTTCTGCCCGCGATGAGGGAGACGCTCGATCGTATGGGGATCGGCGCCCTCTATACGCACCAGGTCCGCGCGGTCGACATGATCCGAGAGGGGAAGGACGTGGTCATCGTGACCGGGACAGCGAGCGGCAAGACGCTCTGCTACAACATCCCCGTCCTGGAGTCGATCGCGGCCCATCCGGAGACGCGCGCCCTCTATCTCTTCCCCACGAAGGCGCTCGCGCAGGACCAGCTGAGAACCCTGCGCCGCTTCCAGCGGCCCGATGAGGAAGCGGGCTCGCCCGATCCCGGCGAGGAGGAGGCGGCGGGCCCCTTCGCGTTTCACGCGGGGACCTACGACGGCGACACCCCTCCGGCCCTCAGGACCCAGCTCCGCGAGCGGGCGAGCATTCTGCTCACGAATCCCGACATGCTGCACAGCGGGATCCTGCCCAATCACGCCAGGTGGGCCGAGTTCTTCGGCCGGCTCGCCTACATCGTGGCCGACGAGATCCATGTCTATCGCGGGATCTTCGGCTCCCACACGGCCAACGTCCTGCGCAGGCTGCTGCGGATCGCGGAGCACTACGGCGCCCGCCCGCAGCTCGTCTTCGCCTCGGCGACGATCGCGAATCCCGGCGAGCTGGCGGAGAGATTGAGCGGCCGGGCCTTCGCGACGATCGAGGAGGACGGCTCGCCTCGGGGGCGCAAGCACTTCGTCTTCTGGAACCCCCCCCGGATCGATCGCGCCGGCCTCGAGCGCCGCTCCTCGAATCTGGAGGCGCGCGAGATCTTCGTGAGCCTCCTGCGCGCCGGTTTCCAGGCGATCGGCTTCGTCCGGGCGCGCCTGCTGACGGAAGTCCTCCTCCGCTACTGCCAGGAGGAGCTGAGAAGGGACGGCGGGGGCCTGGCGAAGAAGATCCGCGCCTACCGCGGCGGATACCTGCCGGAGGAGCGCCGCGCGATCGAGAGGGCTCTCTTCGACGGCGAGCTTCGCGGCGTGATCTCGACGAACGCACTGGAGCTCGGGATCGATGTCGGAAGCCTGGACGCGGCCGTCCTCGTCGGATTCCCCGGCACGATCGCGAGCACCTGGCAGCAGGCCGGCCGCGCCGGGAGGCGCGAGGACGAGTCGGTCGCGGTCCTCGTGGGTCACAACCTTCCGATCGACCAGTACCTGATGCGGCATCCCGCCTACTTCTTCGAGAGGAGTCCGGAGCACGCGGTCATCGACCCGCAGAATCCGCACATCCTGCTCTCGCATCTTCGCTGCGCCACCTATGAGCTGCCCCTGCGCCGGCAGGAGGAGACGACGTGGGGCGAGTACGCTCCGGCGATCCTCGATCTCCTCGCCGAGCACGGCGAGGTCAAGGAGGTCAAGGGGCGCTGGTTCCATGCCAAGGAGGGGTACCCGGCGGCGAACGTCTCCCTGCGCAACGCGGCGGAGAATGTCTACACGATCGTCGAGACCGGCCGTCCCGACGGGAACAAGGTTATCGGCACGATCGACGAGCCCTCGGCCTTTCCGCAAGTCCATCCCCAGGCGATCTACATGCACGACGCCGAGACCTACCTGGTCGACCGGCTCGACACCACCGAGAAGGTGGCCTACATCCACCGCGCGGACGTCGACTACTACACGCAGGCGATGTCCGACAGCCACATCGAGGTGGTGCGGACGGAGCTGGAGAAGCATCTCCTCGCGAGCGAGGTCGGTTTCGGCGACAGCAACGTCCACTCGAAAGTCTGCATGTTCAAGAAGATCAAGTTCGGCAGCCGCGACTCGATCGGCTACGGGAACCTCGAGCTTCCCAGCCAGACGCTCGAGACGATGGCCCTCTGGATCGCCCCCTCGCTCGACGCGCTCACGAAGGTGACCCGGTACGGAAGGGTCCCCGCCGAGGGTCTCTGGGGGATCGCGAACGTCCTGCCCGACGTCGTCTCTCTCTTCGCGATGTGCGATCCGATGGATGTGGGGACCGTCGTCGACTCGAAGAACGTCGGCGTCCCGGCCGTCTTCCTCTACGACAAGTATCCCGGCGGGCTGGGATTCGCCCAGAAGGCCTACCACATGATCGAGGAGGTCCTCGGCGCCGCGCTCGATCTGATCCACGCCTGCCCCTGCGAGGACGGCTGCCCCTCTTGCGTCGGCGCGCCGCTGCCGCCGCACATGCAGCAGGATCCCGATGTGATGGGCAAGGGGAGGATTCCGGACAAGGAGGCCGCGCTCGTCCTTCTGCACGCTCTTCTGGGAAGGCCGGACTATGTTCCGCGGGCGCCCGTGAGCGAGGCGCGCCTCGCGCGGGTCGAAGCGGAACAGGCGAAGATCGAGCGGAAGCACGCGGCGGCCGCGAAGGAGGAGACCCTTCCACCCAGGATCGTGACCCCTCTTCCGTCCGATCTGGCGGCGCGCCTGCGGCGCCGCCTGAGCGGGGTGTCGAGGGGCGGGTGAGTCCGCATCCGCAGTCCGCTTCGCGGGCTTCTCTTTGAGGGGCCGATCCGGTAGAATCGATGCGACCGGAATCAATCTGGGCCACTGGGCGAGGGCTGCCCGTGGGGCGGGAGGTCTGCATGCGTCGCGCGAAGGTTCTCCTCTGGACTCTGATCTGCTGCGGGCTCGCCGCGCCTGGCCCCTCCGCCGCGCAACCGCCTCCCGCGATCAACCTGAGGCTCCCCTCCGACGCCGCGGGCGGGGGGACGCTCGCCATCCGCCTCACCATCCCGCCGCAATCCGTGGGGGCCCGCTACGCGGACGGCGCGCCGGTCCTGGTCTTCGTCCCCGGCGGCCAGTCCGTCGGGGGGCTGAACGGCGGGGAGTCGTACGCGATGGAGGGGTTCATCGCGGTCACCATGATCTTCCCCGGCGGGACGAGCGGCGGATTCCACAGCGACGGCGTCTACGACTACAGGGGCCAGCGGTGCATCGATGCCCTGCGGGACGTTCTCCTCTTCGCGGGCGGGAGGAAGGCCGATTCGATCGGACGGACGATCGATCAGGCGGTTCCCGTCCATCCGCTGACCGAGATGGTCGGCATGATCGGATCCTCGAACGGCGGGCCGATCAGCATGGCGACCCTCGCGGCGCACGGATCGCAGCTCGGGTTCGTCTCGACATATGTCGGATGGGAGAACCCGACGAACGACCAGACGGTCCTCGTCGAGGCCGGGGGGAGGTTCTACGACTGCGATCCGGCGTCCGACGGCGACGGCAACGGGATCCCGACCGACGACGGCAAGAATCCCTACTTCACGGCCTACGCCTCATCGACCCTCGAAATGGAATGGGACCGCCTCTCGTACGATCCCGCCTACTCGTGGGTGGTGAACGACCCGGCGGGGCAGCATCCGCCCGTCGCTCGGCAAGGGGCGCTCTTCTACGACGGCAACGGCAACGGGGTCATCGATGCCGTCGCGGGGGATCCCGACTGCTTCGATGTCGACGGGAGCGGCAGTCTCGACTACGGCGAGGACTATCTTCTCCGGCCGACTCCCTCCTACGAGAGCGGGGCCCTCTTGCTCCACTACTCCGTCGGGGCGACCGCCGAGGCCGAGACCCGCGGGCTGTTCGGCCCCGTCTGGCCGCCCGATGTCGCCGCTTCCTCTGCGTGCGACCTCTTCTGGTCGATGCGCGACGCGACCCGGCGCTACGCGGCTCTGGCGGCCGCCCGGCCGGATCTCCGGTGCACGCTGGCCTTCGCGGCCGCGGACCACGTGCAGGCCTCCGATCCCCATCCCCATGTCCAGCAGGCCTACGATGGGCTCCGCGCGGGAGGGATCTGGTGCCGGCTGAACCCCGATGAGTCCTATTTCCGGCTGATCGATGGGAGCCCGGCCGCCCCGCCGGCCGACAACGATGCGAATCTCACCGCGAACTGGCCCGGGCTGACCCAACACGACGAGGACTACCCCCTTGCGAGCAGCGTCGCCTCGCTGGCCGCTGTTCTCGAGATGGCCGACAGGGCGCACGCCGGAGTCTGGATCCCCAATCTTTCGGGCCCGGTGACGTCCGCCGCGGATGTCGGAGCGGCGTCATCACTCTCGATCGAGGCCTGTCCTCATCCCGCCCAGCGCGGGAGCCTTCTCAGATGGCGCGGGATGGGTGAAGGGCCCGCGCGGATCAGGCTCTTCGACGTGGCGGGAAGGGTGTGCGGAGAGCGACGTCTGGAGGCGATCGCGCCGGAGGGCGCGATCACCCTGGCGGCGATCCCGGATCGATCCTTCCTTTGGCGGACGGGCGTCTACTGGGCCGAGATCTCGAGCCCCGGCGGCGCGACCGCCTGCAGGATCGTCTTTCTGGGTCGCTGAGGGGCCCGATCAGCTCACTTCCTTGGCGATCTCGAGGAACCGGGCGTAGGGGATCGCGGTCCACGACTCCGCCTTCACGGCCCCGCGGGAGAGCGAGATCAGGGAGACCTTGGCGGCGATCTCTTCGTCGGCCGCCTCGAAGATGTCCATGAAGTCATAGGGGCCGAGTAGGGCGTAGTGGGCGATCCACTTGACGCCGGGGCACTTCTCCTCCACCGCGGCCTTCCACTGCCGTCCGATCTCCGCCCTGTGGTGAAGCTCCCTCGTGATCTCCGGTGAGAGCTTCGTCATGAGAATGAAAGTCGCCATCCGATACCTCCCGCCATCATCTGGCAGCTTGCCGGGGAGCGTCCGGCTCCGTCTCGATCACGGGATCGTCCATTCCCTCCATCCAGAAACCACGGACCATCCTCGGTGTGTTGAACGCGAAACCGGGAACGCCGTCCGGCCCGAGCAGGATCACGCCGCCGGCTCCTCCGACGCGGCGCGCGAAACCCTGGATCGCCCTGCGTGCCGCGCGCGGGACCGCCGCGCCGCGCGGTCCGTGGCGAAGCGGTCCCCATGTGATCTGGGTCGTCGCGATCGGGTGCGGAGGCGGAAGCTCCCGTCCCCTCGCCCGCCAGTCGATCGTGAGGGTGTCGATCTCCTGCACCGCCCGGAAGGCGAGCAGATCGCGCAGAATCGCTTCTCCCCAGCCCGTGCTGCCGGCCGCTCCCATCCCGTTCTCCGCCCACGTCCCGGCCCCTGGGACGGGACTGTCTCCGACGCGTCCGGCCAGCGTGTTGGGGGCTCCTCCCGTTGATGTGGCCGCCGCCAGGTCACCGCGGGCATCGCAGCAGAGCGCGCCGACCGTTCCCAGGGGTCCGGGAGGGACGGAGTCCTCCTGCGGAAGCGAGCCGTCGAAGGGCTGACGCGTCTTGAAGTCTTCGATCCGATCCAGGAACCGCTTCCGTCTGGTCTCGCGGGGCGAGAGAAGCTCCTCGAACGAGCAGGCGGGGATTCCGGCGGAGCGGGCGAACCTGGAGGCCCCCTCGCCTGCCAGCATGACCGCCCGCCCGTCTTCTAGAATGGCGCGGGCGACCCTGATCGGATGCAGGACATCGGTGATGCAGGCGACGCAGCCGGCCCCGAGGGTCCGGCCGTCCATCACAGACGCGTCCATCTCGATCCGCCCATCGAGGTTGAGGACCGAGCCGCGCCCGGCGTCGAAGGTCAGGTCCTCCTCGAGGAGCGCGACCGTCTCGACCACGATGTCGATCGCCGGCCGCCCTTCGAGGAGCAGCGCGGTCCCCCGGGTGAGGGCGGCGAGCAGACCCGCGCGGTGATCGGCGATCTCCGCGTCGGGGATTTGCCAGGCGCCGCCGTGGACGATCAAGCTTCGCATCGTCGATCCGAGTCGATCGTGGCGAGCATCTCCTACCTCCGTGACCCGCAGATGCTATACTGCCCCCGGAGCCGATCGATCCGCAAGCGCAGAGGCGAGCGCCCGCTGACCGGTTCAGGCTCTATCGAGAAGGCGAGGTGATGAGCATGGGCTCCGGAATCCACCACATCATCGACAGGCAGGTCCGTCGCTGGGAGGCCGAGGCGCGGGCGCGCCGGCAGGCCATCCATGATCCGGCGGTCCAGCAACCTTCCATACGCCCCTGGGTGACCATCTCGCGCGCCTTCGGCTCGGGCGGGGGAGAGATCGCCCACAGGCTCGCCACGGCTCTCGGATACCAGATCTTCGATCGGGAGATCCTGGACGTGATCGTCGAGGAGGGTCGTTTCCGAAGCGCGATCCTCGAGTACCTCGACGAGAGGGACCGCTCCTCGCTCGAGATCTGGATCCAGGGGATCCTCCACGGGAACCTCGTCGACAAGGGCGACTATCTCCGCACGCTGATCGGAGTGCTCGGATCGATCGCGATGCACGGCCACGCGATCATCATAGGCAGGGGGGCGAACTTCGTGCTCGATCATCGCCGGGGAGTCCACGTCAGGGTGGTCGCCCCGCTCCCCCAGAGGGTCGAGACGATCGGCCGCCTCAGGAGTCTGTCCTACGCGGAAGCGGAGAAGCTCGTGCTCGACACGGACCACGAGCGGGCCGCGTTCATCCGGCACCACTTCCATCGCGACATCGACGACCCCCTCGCCTACGATCTGACGGTGAACACGGGCTGGATCGGAATCGAGGGGGCGATCGCGCTGATCGAGCACGGGCTCCGGCGGAAGCTCGCGCATCAGCCGAACGTGCGGTTCTAGATTCGGTCGACCGCATCCGGGGACGCCCGCCTGGCGCATCCGCCCGGTCTGGAGAGGGAGAGGATGGAAGAGAGCGCTCTCTACGACGTGATCGTGTTCAGCCCGCATCCCGACGACGCCGAGATGACGATCGCCGGGACCATGATCCGGCTGGTCCGTTCGGGGCGTAGGGTCTTGAGCATCGCCCTCACCGGAGGAGAGAAGGGGACATTCGGAACTCGGGAGACGCGGGCGCTCGAGTTCCGCGCCGCGAACGAGGTCATGGGGAGCGACGGCAAGATCCTGGACTTCCCCGACACCGAGGTGACGAACGGCCCCTCGGGTCGCCTCGAGATTGTCCGGCAGGTGAGGCTCCATCGTCCACAGATCGTCCTCGCCCCCTACCACACGAATCGCTTCGGCCACCACGACGGATCGGCCAACTCCGATCATTGGGCGACCGGCCAGCTCGTCCGCGACGGGCTGAAGCTCGCGCGTTTCCGCAATGTGATGCCCGAGGTGCCGCCCCACGACGTCGATCGCCTCTTCTACTACATGGTCCCGAAGGATATGCTGCCGACCTTCGTTGTCGACGTGACCGATGTGATCGAGGACGTGCGCAGGGCGATCGGCGCGTACGAGACCCAGATGAAGATCTGGCGCGCGGAGAACTCGATTCTGGAGTTGCTCGTGGCCCTGCGGCAGTTCCACGGGATCAGGATCGGAAAGCGGTACGGAGAGGCCTTCCTGAGCGACGAGGCCCTCGCCTTCGGGCCGGATCACTTCTTCACGGCCTAGATGCCAGCGCTCTGATCGAGTCCCCCTACGGGACTGCGGACGCTAGTCGGGCTTGCGGAAGAGGTCGTCGAGCTTGCGCTTCGCCTCGGCCGATCGGTCCCGGGGGGCGAGCGCGCCGGGCGCCTGCGCGAGCTGGAAGAAGTCGCAGAAGTTCGACCTCTCGCGGTCGCTGACCCAATCGGCATTGGGCTCTCTGCACTGGTTGTTGACCCCGGGATCGTGATGGCGGCAGTTGCGGCAGGCGTGGAGATCGCGCCCGCAGCCGGGGCACTCCGACTCCCGCGGCACCGAAGCCATGGGCGGATAGGGAAGTCCTGCGCGGCAGAACCAGCAGGCGGGCATCCTCACTCCTTCCTCTTCCTGCGCGGGGGCAGGGTCGGCTCGATCTCCCCGCGCAGCTCGGCGGCCCTTCCGAGCAGCGCGTCGTGGGCGTTCCTGGCAGGATCCTCGAGCACTTCATCGAGGAGCGCATCGAGGATCCTGCCGATCAGCGGTCCTTCGGCGATGCCGAGCGCGGACATGAGGTCGTGCCCGTCGATCTGCAGATCGCGCACCGACAGAGCCTCGTCGCGCGCCCGGATCTCGGCGATCCTGGAGCGCAGCTCCAGGAGATGGCCGCTCACGCCGCCTCGCTTGAGACCGTTGCCGAGCGTGTCCGCCGCCCGCACCGCGAAAAGGTCCTCCATCAGCTCCGGCCCCACCGCGCGGACGAATCTGCGCACTGCCGCGTCGGTCCAGTCGCTGTTGTAGTGGAACATGTGCTGTTCGACGAGGTGCACGACCCGTTCCCTCTCCTCGCCGGAGTAGCGGAGCCTTCGCAGGATCTGGTCCGCCATGCGCGCGCCCACGACCTGGTGATTATAGAAAGTGACCCGGCCGGCCGCCTCATGGCGCGTCGCGACCTTGCCGAGATCATGCAAGAGCGCGGCCAGGCGGACGATCTTGTTTTTTGCGGGGGCTTGATCGGTCACGCAGAGCGAGTGGTGATAGATGTCGAAGGCGTGGTACCGGTTCTGGCATACGCCGTAGGCGTCGGCCAGCTCGGGGAGAAAGCGCTCGAGCAGCCCGGTCTCGAGAAGGCGCCCGATCGAGATCGAAGGCATGGGTTGGGTCAGGATGCGATCGAGCTCCTCCCGCACCCGCTCCATCGCGATGGCGTCGATCAGCGCGGCGCAGCGGACGATCGCCAGGTAGGTCTCCTCCTCGATCTCGAATCCGAGCTGCCCCGCGATCCGGACCGCGCGGAGCATCCTGAGCGCGTCTTCACGGAACCGCTCCTCCGCGCGTCCGACGCAGCGGATGATCCGCCGCCCCAGATCGGCCCTTCCGGCCTGCGGGTCGATCAGGCGGCGCTCGTGGAGGTCGAAGGCCATCGCGTTGATCGTGAAGTCGCGCCGGCTCAGGTCTTCCTCGAGCGATGCGGTGAAGGAGACCGAGTCGGGATGACGGGCGTCGCTGTACCGGCCGTCCCTGCGAAAGGTCGTGACCTCGTAGGTTCCGTCCGTCTCCATGACAAGGATGGTTCCGAAGCGGATCCCGACCTCCACCGCCCTGGGGAAGAGCGAGCGGACACGCTCCGGAAGGAGATCGGTCGCGAAGTCCCAGTCCTTCACCTCGAGGCCGAGCAGGTGATCCCGCAGCGAGCCCCCCACGGCGCAGGCTCGGCCGCCGGCACGCAGGAGGGCCTCCGCAGTGCGCCGTGCGCCCTCGGGGAGCGTGGCCTCGAAGGAGTGGACGAGGTCTTCCATGGAGTCGTGCTTCCTCAGCCGTGGCCGCGGCGCCGCGTGGCGCCGCCGCAGTCAGTCCTGCCCGAGTGGTCGATTCTACCCGATCGGGGCCCGGCAAGGGATGTCGTCTCGGCCGGCTCCGCAGTCCGGGCCCGCCCCTCTCGGGACAGGCCCCGTACAAGGCGATCGGCTTGACGGGTCGGTTCGGGGAGCCGATATCCTATCCCCGTCCTCAGCACCAGCCTGACGGAGTCCTC
>VGJL01000039.1 GCA_016867495.1 Candidatus Eisenbacteria bacterium
TGGCTCGAACAGCGCAAGCCGGGAGAGACCGTCGATGTCCTGGGCCCCCTCGGCCGGCCCTTCCGCCCGATTCCGGGCCGCGTCCCCGTCCTCGTCGCTGGAGGAAGAGGAATCGCGCCCCTCATCTTTCTTGCCGACCAGGCGGGAGAAGCCCTGCCCGACGGTATCCTCCTCTACGGGGCCCGCGACCGATCCGCCATCTTTCCAGCGGAGGGGTGTCCCTATCCCGTCTATCGGGCGACCCTCGATGGCTCGATCGGACATAGAGGAACCGTCCTCGATCTACTGCGCGATCTTCTCGGCCACGGCGCCGTGAGGCCGGAGGCCTCGGCCCTCTATGCCTGCGGTCCCCTCCCGATGCTCGCGGCCCTCGCGCGGATCGCCCTCGACCACGCAATGCCGGCGCAGGTGAGCGTCGAAACGCTCTTCGGGTGCGGCACCGGGATCTGCGCGGGCTGCGCCATCCCGATCCGCGCTGAGCCGGCGCTCGGAGAGGATCCTTTTGGCCGGTACGCCTTCGCATGCTCGGATGGGCCGGTCTTCGAGGCCTCGCGGATCGACTGGGAAGGGGTGCGCGAATGAGCCTTCCCGATCTCGCGGTCACGGTCGGCTCGCTCGATCTGGCCAATCCCGTTCTCTGCGCATCGGGCACCTTCGGCTACGGAATCGAGCATCCGGAGATCGCGGCGCGGCTCGGTGCCGTGGTGACGAAGACGATCACGCGGGAGCCGCGGGAGGGGAATGCTCCTCCGCGCGTGGCCGAAACGCCGTCGGGGATGCTGAACTCGATCGGGCTGCAGAATGTGGGGGTCGAGAGGTTCGTGCGCGAGAAGCTGCCGCCCCTCCTCGATCTGGGCGTCCCCGCCGTCGTTTCTGTCGGAGGCAGGTCGGCCGACGATTTCGAAGATGTCATCCGCACGCTCGACCGCGCCCGAGGGATCTCGGCCTACGAGCTGAACATCTCCTGTCCGAATGTGAAGGAGGGGGGGCTCGAGTTCTGCGCGAGCCCGGCGGCGGCCGCCGATCTCGTCCGGAGATGCCGCGGCTCGACGGAACGGCCGTTGTGGGCCAAGCTCTCGCCCAGTGTCACCTCGATCGGCGCGCTGGCCCGCGCGTGCGTGGATGCTGGAGCCGATGCGATCACGGCGGTGAACACCTTCGTCGGTCTGGCCCTGGACTTGGAGGAGCGGCGGCCGCGCCTTCGAAACGGCGTGGGGGGACTCTCGGGCCCCGCGATCCGTCCGCTTGCCCTGGCCCGCGTTCGGGAGGTCGTGCGCGCGGTCAGCGTACCGGTGATCGGCGTCGGCGGCATCGTCACCGGCCGGGACGCGCTCGAGTTCCTTCTCGTCGGAGCCCGGGCGGTGCAGGTCGGAACCGGCAGCTTCTTGCGACCGGACCAGCCCGAGCGGGTCATCGACGAGATCGCCGCATTCCTGGCCGCGAGATCGGTCCGGTCGATCGACGAGTGGACCGGCTCGCTCAGAGACTGGGAGGAATCTCGATGAGCGGTCCCACCCTGCCCGCGGAACCGGGCGAGAGATTGATCGTCCCCCTCGACTTCCCCTCGGGGCGCGAGGCGCTCGCCATGGCGCGCCGTCTGGAGCCGGTCCGCTGGGTCAAGGTCGGACTGGAGCTCTTCTGCGCCGAGGGGCCTGGCATCGTCGAGGATCTCGCTTCGATGGGCAAGCAGGTCTTCCTCGACCTCAAGCTCCACGACATACCCAACACTGTGGCGGGCGCCGTCGCCTCGGTGACGCGCCTACCGGTCCGCCTGTTGACCATGCATGCGAGCGCGGGGCCGAAGGCGATGGAGGCGGCCTCCCGAGCGGCCGCCGAGCGCGACGATTTCGGCGTCCTGGCCGTGACGCGCCTGACCAGCGACGCGACGGGGGGGAGCGACTTCGCCGACGTGGCGCGGTTCGCGGAGGGGGCGGCGCAGGCGGGCCTCTTCGGAGTCGTCTGCCCGGCGGCCGCCGCGCCGCTCGTCCGCGAACGGTTCGGGGACCGTCTGGCGCGGGTCGTTCCGGGCATCCGGCCGAGAGGGGTCGAGGCCCATGATCAGGTTCATGTCGCGACTCCGGAGAAAGCGATCGCCGCCGGCGCCCACTGGATCGTCGTCGGCCGCGCGATCACCCGGGCGGACGACCCCGCGGCAGCGGCGCGGGGGATCCTCGCGGCCCTGGCGGGCGGCGCCTGACCATGTTTGACGCTCGCCCAAGAGCGGGATAGCCTAGAAGGCTGCTGGGTTCGGCAACACGATCAGGGAGGGCGGCGATGCAGAAGGCGTGCATGATCGGAGCGGGTTATGTCGGACTGGTGACGGGCGTCTGCCTGGCCGACTTCGGCAACAAGGTGACTTGCGTCGACCTGGATGAGGAGAAGATCGGCGCGCTCCTTGCCGGCCAGATGCCGTTCTACGAGCCCGGCCTGGAGGAGATCGTGCGCCGCAACGTCCGGGAGGGCAGGCTCTCCTTCACGAGCGATCTGCCCCGCGCGATCCGCGACAACCAGGTCGTCTTCATCGCGGTCGGCACGCCCCAGTCGGACTCGGGCCACGCCGATCTCTCCCAGGTCTTCTCGGCGGCGCGGGCAATCGCGAGGAACCTGAACGGCTACAAGTTGATCGTGCAGAAGAGCACCGTGCCGGTCGGCACCGGGGAAGAAGTGCTCCGGATCATCAAGCAGAACCGCCGGGGGAACGTCCCGTTCGACGTTGCCAGCAATCCCGAGTTCCTCCGCGAGGGCTCCGCGGTGGAAGACTTCATGCGGCCCGACCGCGTCGTCATCGGGACCTGGAGCCGGAGGGCCGAGGGTCTCCTCGCGGAGATCTACCGCCCCCTCTATCTCATCGAGACGCCGATGGTCCGCACGAACGTGCAGACCGCCGAACTGATCAAGTACGCATCCAACGCATTCCTGGCGACGAAGATCTCCTTCATCAACGAAATGGCGAACCTCTGCGAGATCGTCGGCGCCGACGTCAAGGTCGTCGCGCGCGGGATGGGTCTGGACAAGAGGATCGGCTCCAAGTTCCTCCACGCCGGACCCGGCTACGGCGGCTCCTGCTTTCCCAAGGACACGCATGCGCTGGCGGCCCTTGCCAGCAGGGCGGGGAGCCCTTGCGAGATCGTCGAGGCGACGATCGACGTGAACAGGAGGCAGCGGGAGAGGATGCTCGAGAAGATCCTCCGCATCGCCGGGAGCGTCAGGGGCAAGGAGATCGGGGTGCTCGGCCTCGCCTTCAAGCCCCAGACCGACGACGTCCGCGAGTCGGTCGCCCTGGATCTGATCCGGGGTCTGCGGCGACGCGGCACCCGGATCCGCACCTTCGACCCGGTCGCGATGTCGCGCGCCGCCCAGGAACTCGGTCGAGGGGTCAAGTTCTGCGGCGACGCCTACGAGGTGGCGAAGGGGGCTCAGGTGCTCGTCATCGCGACCGAGTGGAACGAGTTCCGGATGCTCGATCTTCGCAAGCTGCGCAGGATCATGAAGAGCCCTATCGTCGTCGACTGCCGCAACATCTACGATCCGGAGAAGATGGTCTCGCTCGGCTTCCGGTACGTTGGCGTCGGTCGAGGGACACCCGCCGCGCGGGCCAAGGCGGCCAGGCGGTCCAGGAGGAAGGCATGATAGACGGCGTCGTGGTCAAGCCGCTCAAACCGATTCCCGACGAGCGCGGCTTCCTGATGGAGATCCTGCGTCGCGACGATCCCTTCTTCGAGAAGTTCGGCCAGACCTACCTGACCGTGGTCTACCCCGGCGTCGTCAAGGGATGGCACTACCACGAGCGGCAGGTGGATCACTTCTGCGCGATCAAGGGGATGGCCAAAGTCGTTCTCTATGACCGTAGGGACGGCTCCCCGACGAAGGGCGAGGTGAACGAGTTCTTCATGGGCGAGCAAAACCCGATCCTGCTCCGCATCCCTGCGGGAGTCGTGCACGGGATGAAGGGAGTGGGGGCCGAGGCCGCCTACATCGTGAACACGCCAAGCGAGCCGTACGATCACTCCAATCCCGACGAGCGCAGGATCGATCCGCACGAGAACGCGATCCCCTACTCGTGGGAGAGACGGGACCGGTAGAGGGCGTGCCCGGCGCCGACCTAGACCGCCGCATTCTCCAGCAGACCGGCCGCTATCTGGTGACGGGAGGGGCCGGATTCATCGGATCGAACTTCGTTCGATTCCTCAGGTCGAGGTATCCGGAGGCGAGCGTCACCGTCCTGGACAAGCTCACCTACGCCGGCAACCCGGCGAACCTCGCGTCCTTCGAAGGGGAGCGTGGATACCGCTTCGTCCATGGCGACATCGCGGATGAGCGGACAGTCGACCCCTTGATCGCCGAGGGGTTCGACTTCGTGCTGAACTTCGCCGCGGAGACGCACGTCGATCGCTCGATCGGGGACCCGGGGAACTTCGTCAGGACCGACGTCTACGGGGTCTATGTCCTGCTCGAGGCGGTGCGGAAACGCCCGATCACCTGTTTCGTTCAGATCTCGACCGACGAGGTCTACGGCGAGGTCTTCGGGGATCCTGTGGGAGAGGCGGCTCCGCTGATGCCCCGCAACCCCTATGCGGCCAGCAAGGCCGGGGGGGACCGCCTCGCCTACTCCTACCACGCCACCTATGGACTGCCGGTGGTCGTCACCAGGTGCAGCAACAACTACGGCCCCTATCAGTATCCCGAGAAGCTGATCCCTCTGTTCGTCACCAATGCCCTGGAGAAGAAGCCCCTGCCGGTCTATGGCACGGGCCGCAATGTCCGCGACTGGATCCATGTCGAGGATCACATCCTCGCTCTCGACTCGATCCTGGCCACGCCGGGGTGCGAGGGGGAGGTGTTCAACATCGGCGCCTACAACGAGCGCGATGTCCTGACCATCGCCTCCTCGATCCTCTCCCACCTGGGTGGACCGATGGACCTGGTCAAGCACGTCGTCGACAGGCCGGGACATGACCGCCGTTACGCCGTGGCCTGGGACAAGCTGCGGGAGAGGACGGGGTGGCGGCCGCTGCGCGGGTTCGAGGAAGGGCTTGCGGAGACAGTCCGCTGGTATAGAGAGAACGAGGCGTGGTGGCGTCCTCTCAAGACCGGGGAGTTCCTCGAGTACTACAAGAAGAACTACGTTTTCCTGGACCGGCCGCCGGAGCAACGGCGTTGACTCCGCCGGCGCGCCGCCCGTATCGTCCGCATGGGCCCTAAGAGGGAAGGAGCGGGATTTGGCTAGAGTCCTGGTGACGGGCGGGGCCGGCTTCATCGGATCCCATCTGGTCGATGCCCTGGTCGACGCCGGGGAGACGGTTCGCGTTCTCGACGACCTCTCGACCGGAAGGCGCGAGAATCTCGATCGATCCCTCGCGACCGGGCGAGCAGAGCTCCTCGTGGGATCGGTCGTCGATCCCCTCCTCGCCGAGTCGGCCGCCCGCGGCTGCGACCGCATCTTTCACTTGGCCGCGACCGTCGGTGTGCGGCGCGTGCTGTCCGATCCGGTCGCCGGGCTCAGGAACAACATTCTGGGGACTGATTCCATCATTCGGGCGGCCCGTCGATCGAGGCCGAGGTCGCTGGTGATGTTCTCCTCCTCGGAGGTCTATGGACGGACGAGCGGGGGCGCTCTGGCGGAGGACGCGGCCACGCTCATCGGCCCGACGGTCGTACCGCGCTGGAGCTATGCCGCGGGCAAGGTGGTCGGCGAGTACCTGGCCCTCGGAGAGCAGAGGCGATCGGGGCTTCCGGTGACCATCGTGCGCTGCTTCAACACCTGCGGGCCCCGCCAGGTCGGCTCCTACGGGATGGTGATTCCCTCCCTCCTCAGACAGGCGCTGCTGGGCGAGCCCCTGACGGTCTACGGCGATGGCGCCCAGACGCGCTGCTTCTCCTATGTGGGCGATGTCGTCCGTGGGGTTCTCTCCCTTTCGGGGCTTTCCTCGGCCTGCGGCGAGACCTTCAACATAGGCACGGACCAGGAGATCGCGATCATCGATCTTGCCCGGATGATCAGGGATCTCTGCGCCTCGAGGTCCGAGATTCTCCTCGTTCCCTACGAGAAGGCCTATGGAGACGGTTTCGAGGACGTGCCCCGCCGGGTGCCCGATCTGCGGAAGATCCGCAGGTGGATTGGATACGACCCGGAGGTCGATCTCGAGAAGCTCCTGACGGTGACGCGCGATTGGGTCCAAGAGCGCCTGGCCGTCGACGCCACGGTTGCATAGCTCTCCCCGACTTGAACGCGATCCTGGTCTTCCTTCTCTCGGGCGGAGTGACCGCCTCCTTGGTTCCGATCGCGCGGAGGATCGCCGGTCGGACCGGGTTCGTCGCCGCCCCGACGGAGAGCCGATTCCACGCCCGTCCAACTCCGATGCTCGGAGGGCTTGCGTGTCTCGCCGGTGTGGCGGTCGCGATCGCGGCCGGGGCGGGTCTCTTCGGCATGCGGCCGGAGGCGCGCGATCAAAGCCTCTTCGCGGCGCTCGCGCTCGGGAGTTGCGGATTCCTGGCGATCGGCCTATGGGATGACCGGCGATCGCTCTCGGCCGCGACCAAGGCGGCGCTCCAAGGCGTCCTCCTCCTCGGCGCGGTCGCCGTCTGGAGGCCCACCGCACCGTGGGCGGGTGTCGGAGGGGCGGCCGCGGCGTGGGCGATCATGATGCTCCTCGTGAACGCTTGGAACTACCTGGACCACGCCGATGGCCTCCTGGCGACGCACGGGGCCATCGCCGCCGCCGTTCTCGCCGTCTCCACGGCGGCCGCCGGCGGAGCAGGGTCGGCGGCGCACGCGACGCTCTGGGCCCTTGCGGGGGCCTTCCTTGGATTCCTCGCCTGGAATCGACCCGTCGCGAGCATCTTCCTCGGCGATGCGGGGAGTCTTCCTCTCGCCTTCATCGCCGTCCTCTGCTCGCTTGCGCTTCTCTCCCGCGATCGCGCGGCCGCGATCCCGGCGGCGATCTCGGCGCATGCCCTCGTGCTTGCGGACTTCGTCCTGGTCACTGCTGCGCGGCTTGCGCGAAAGCGGAATCCTTTCATCGGGGGCCGCGAGCACACCGGCCATCGCCTCTTCACCGCGATCGGCCCCTGGCCTGCGCTCGCCGTCCTGGCCCTCTGCGACGCCGCGATTGGCTGCGCCGCTCTCTGGTTTGGCCCACCCGCGCCCGTCGCGACAGCGTTCGCTGTCTCGCTCGTCATCCCGCTCGGCGCTCTGGCCGCGTCCCGCCTGCCGCCCCCGCCGGCCGGGAGCGATCCGCAGGTCCACTGAACCGGGCTGCGCCGCGCGCAGTCCGCCGGGGATCCCCGTCTCCAGCGAAGCGGGCGGGCGATCGTTTGACCGGGGAGCGCGGGCATGTTAGATTGTCGAGCCTAGGAGCCGTCCATCCCGTTCGGAGACGAGGAGATGCTTGATCCAAAGTTCGTTCGCGCGCAGCCCGAGCGGATCCGCAAGGCGATCGCCGACAAGGGGGAGGCCGCCGATCTCGACGCCATCCTGCGGCTCGACGAGGAGCGCAGGGCCCTGCTGGCGCAAGTCGAGGCCCGAAAAGCGGAGCGTAACCGTTCGAGCGAGGAGGTCGCGCGCCTGAAGAAGGCCGGCCAGGATGCGACGGCGATCGTCGAGGCCGCCAAGGGAGTCGGCGAGGAGATCCGCGCGTTGGACGAGAAGATCCGCGTCCTCGATGGAGAGCTCGAGGAGCGCCTCCTGTGGCTTCCCAACCTCCCTCACGAGAGCGTGCCGATCGGATCCGATTCGACCATGAACGTCGAGGTCCGTCGCTGGGGGAACCTGCCCCCGGACGGCTACACGCCGGCGCCTCACTGGCAGATCGGCGCGGAACTCGGGATCCTGGACCTCGAGCGTGCCGCGAGAATCTCGGGCTCGGGATTCTCGCTCTTCATCGGGCAGGGGGCGATGCTCCAGCGGGCGCTCATCCAGTTGATGATCGACCTCCACGTCACGAAGCACGGCTATACCGAGGTCTGGGCCCCCTACCTGGTCCGGCGCGAGTGCATGACCGGCACCGGACAGCTCCCCAAGCTCGAAGCCGACATGTACCACTGCGCGATCGACGATCTGTTCCTCATTCCGACGGCGGAGGTCTCGATCACGAACCTCTACCGCGACGAGGTGATTCCCTCCGAGAGGCTTCCGATCAAGTTGACAGGTCACTCGGCCTGTTTCCGAAGGGAGGCGGGGGCCGCGGGCCGGGACACCCGAGGTCTCGTCCGCGTTCACCAGTTCGACAAGGTCGAGATGGTGAAGCTCGTGCGGCCCGAGACCTCCTATGACGAGCTCGAGTCCCTGGTGAGGGATGCCGAGGATGTGCTGCAGGCCCTCGATCTCCCGTACCGGGTCCTCGCGTTGTGCGCGGGGGATCTCTCCTTCGCGGCGGCCAAGTGCTACGACCTGGAAGTCTATGCGCCGGCCGAGCAGCGCTGGCTCGAGGTCTCCTCGTGCAGCAACTTCGAGGCTTTCCAGGCCAGGCGCATGGGGATCCGCTTCCGCAACGACCAGGGGCGCCTCGAGCACGTCCATACCTTGAACGGATCGGGTGTGGCGCTCCCGCGGGTTGTGGCCGCGATTCTCGAGCTGTTCCAGACGCCGCGCGGGACCGTCCGGATTCCGGAGGCGCTCCGCCCCTATCTCGGGGGGCGGGAAGAGCTGACTCCCGCCGGGCCCTGATCCGGGCCGCGCGGGGTCGACCGAAGGGGGGAATAGAGGCCGATGGCCGTGACCCGCTCCAACCTGCCGGGACTCCTCAGAGCCTATCTGTTCCTGGGCGGGTTCATCCTGATCGGCGCGGCGGCGGTCTACACGGCCCACCTGATCCATCGACTGAACGAGCAATCGCGCGCCCTCTCGGAGCTCTTCGCCGAGTTCTGCGCGATCACGACCTTCCCCGCGATGGAGAGCCCGGAGCTGCGGGAGGTCTTCGAGCGCGTCATCAAGCCGGCCAACTTCCCGATGATCCTGACCGACCGGGAGGGGAGGCCGTTCGTTTGGCGCGGGGTCGACGTCCAGTACGCAGACACGATCGATGTCCGCACGGTGGCCTCGATCGATCCGAAGAATCCCCCCCCGGGCCCGATCCGCGAGCTGATCGAGGATGTTCACCGGTTCGACAGGCGAAACGTCCCTGTTCCGATCCGCAGGCCGGGCGAGAAGATGGTCTTCGGATATGTCCACTACGGGGAGCCGGGGATCGTCCGGCAGCTCCGCTGGATCCCTCTGGTCCAGCTGCTGGCCCTCGTGGCCTTCATCGGACTCGGGTACATAGGCTATCGCTCGATCAAGACGAGCGAGCAGCGGTCGATCTGGATCGGCCTCGCGAAAGAGACGGCCCATCAGCTCGGCACGCCGATCAGCTCAATGCTGGGTTGGGTGGAGGTCCTCAAGGAACGGCACGAGGTGCAATCCGCGCCCGGCGGGGCCGTGGAGATCCCTGCGGCGTTCTTCCGCGAGGTCGTCGACGAGATGGAAAACGACGGGGAACGCCTCCAGAAAGTCGCCATGCGATTCGGCCAGGTGGGGAGCCTTCCCCGCCTCGAGCCCCAGGACCTGGCGCCGATCGTGAGCGAGGCGATCCGCTACTTCAGGAGGAGGCTCCCGAACCTCCGGAAGGACATCGAGATTCGCGAGCGCTACGAGCTCGTCCCCCCCGTCAACGTCAACCGGGAGCTGATCGAGTGGGTCGTCGAGAACGTGCTCAAGAACGCCATCGATGCCACGGACACGAAGCGAGGAGTGATCGAGGTGGAGCTCGCTCGCAGGCGCGAGACCGAGTGCGTCGAGGTCAGGATCACCGACCAGGGGAGGGGGATGACCCCTCGCGAGGTCCGCAATGTCTTCTCCCCCGGCTTCACGACCAAGCAGCGGGGCTGGGGATTGGGCCTCACGCTCGCCAAGCGGATCGTCGAGGACTATCATGGCGGCAAGATCTGGGTAGATCGTAGCCAGCCGGGGAAGGGGACGACGTTCATCATCTCCTTCCCCGTGTAGTTGCCGGCCCCTATATGGAACCGTCGCAGCGAAAGATCCTCTGGGCGGACGACGAGATCGACCTCCTGCGGCCCCATGTCCTCTATCTGGAGGGGAAGGGGTACGCCGTCGCGACCGTCTCGAACGGAGAGGACGCCCTCGCCCTCGCCTCCGACGACGCCTTCGACGTCATCCTCCTCGATGAGCAAATGCCCGGGATGGGAGGGCTGAAGACCCTCGAGGCGCTGCGCGACGTGGCCCCCCAGGTCCCCGTGATCATGATCACGAAGAGCGAAGAAGAGCACCTGATGAACGAGGCGCTCGGCCGCCAGATCGCCGACTACCTCACGAAGCCGGTCAACCCGAGCCAGATCTGGCTGGCGTGCAAGAAGGTCTTCGAGTCGGAGCGCCTCGTGCGCGACCGAAGGACCCGCAACTACGTCACCGAGTTCAACCGCATCCTCCAGCTCCGGCAAGGCGATCTCGGATGGGAGGACTGGCTGGAGCTGGCCAGCCGCATCTCGAGCCTGGATCTCGAGCTCTCCGACACGGACGAGAGCCTCTATCAGTCCCACCAGGACGAGAAGGCGGCCATCAATCGCGAGTTCGCCCGTTTCGTCGAGCTTCACTACTCCCGTTGGACCCGGCTCGCCCCGGATCAACGTCCGCCTCTGTCGATCGATGTCTTTCCGCGCTATGTCCTGCCCCATCTCCGCGAAAAGCGGCAGGTCGTCTTCATCGTGATCGATTGCATGAGGCTCGACCAGTGGCTGGCCCTCGAGCCGCTCCTGGCTCCCTACTTCCAGATCAAGCGCGACCTCTACTTCTCGGTCCTCCCGACGGCCACTCCCTACAGCCGCAACGCGATCTTCAGCGGCCTCTTTCCCCTGCAGATCGCGAGGACATATCCGGAGTGGTGGCTCGAGAACGTCGGGACGGAAACGGGTAAGAACCGCTTTGAGAGGGCTCTGCTCCGCAAGATGATGGAGAGGGAGAAGATCAAGCTCGATCGCCTGCGCTACCTGAAGGTCCACTCCGCCGAGGATGCCGCAGCGCTCAAGGAGAGGATCCTCTCGCAGATGACCGCGGACATGCTCGCCGTCGTGATCAACTTCCTCGATCTGCTCTCGCACGGCCGTTCGGAGAACGAGCTCTTGCTCGAGCTGGCTCCGCACGAGCAGGCCTTCCGGTCGCTCCTGATCTCATGGTTCACGCACTCGAGCCTCTTCGAGATGCTCAAGCTCTATGCCCGGAAGGACGTCGCCGTCATCCTGACGACCGATCACGGCTCCGTCCAGTGCAAGAAGTCCTCGCTCGTCTACGGCAACCGCGAGACGTCGACGAATGTCAGGTACAAGTTCGGCGACAATCTCGTATGCGACGAGAAGGAGGCCCTGCACATCAAGAGGCCCCAGGACTACATGCTCCCGATGGACACGCTGACCAAGAACTACATCCTCGCCAGGGAGAACTACTACTTCGTCTATCCTACGAACTTCCATCAGTACGAGCGGCACTTCAAGGGCAGCTTCCAGCACGGGGGGATCTCGATCGAAGAGATGATTCTCCCCGTCGCGACGATGATTCCCCGAACCATCTGATGCGCCTCCTCACCCTCGACGCGGTCTCGGACTCGGAGAGCCAGACCCTCCGGTTCGGAGAGCGGCTCGGCGCGGCCCTCCGCTCCCGGGCCGTGATCGGGCTCACGGGGCCGCTCGGCGCGGGGAAGACCCGCATCGTCCAGGGGCTGGCGCGGGGGATCGGCTACGCGGGGCGCGTCCGCAGCCCGAGCTTCACCCTGCTGAACGTCTATCGCGGCAAGGCGCCGTTGAGACACCTCGATCTCTATCGGATCGATGCGCTCGATGACGGGACGGCGGGGGAGTGGGAAGAGGCGATGGAGGAGGAGGGCTTCACGGCGATCGAGTGGGCCGACCGAATGCCCGACCTGCTTCCGGCCGAGGCGATCTGGCTGGATCTGCAGCCTGAGAGCTCAGGGCGTCGGCGCATCCGTCTCCGCCTCGCGCTCCCGAGCCCGATGCTCGACGTCTGGAGGGTCGGTTGAGGTCCGGGTTGGGCGGGGGGTCTGCGTGAGCCGCGGCGGGCGCTCCCTCCGGATCCTGGCCTTCGAGGGCTCCGGCGCCGCCGCCGGCGTGGCTCTCCTGGATCAAGCGAGAATCGCCGGGGAGTCTGCCGTCGACACGCGTCGGGCCCGCACGGAGCTGCTTCTCGAGCTTGCGCGCCGGTTGCTCGAAGACACCGGCCTCGCCGTCTCGGATCTCGATCGACTCGCCTACTCCGAGGGGCCCGGATCGTTCACCGGATTGCGGATCGGGCTCGCGGCGGTCCTCGGGCTCTCGATCGGCGCCGGCACACCCGTGGTTCCGGTCCCCAGCCTCGAGGTGATCGCCTATCCGTGGAGGGGCCTGGGCCTGCCGATCCTTCCCCTGACCGGCCACCGGAGGGGACAGGTCTACAACGCCGCGCTGCGCTGGGACGGCCGGCGCTTCGAGACCCTCGCTCCCGGCGCGTCGCTCGCGCTGGAAGCCCTCCTCGAGCGATGCGCGAACCTGCCCTCCGAACGTTTGCTTTTCGTTGGGGATGCGGTAGATTCGCTCGCAGAATCGATCCGGGCCCGTTTCGGGGAGCGAGCCGTCTGCATCGCGTCGGGATCCCCTCGGGCATCCGACCTTGCCTGGCTGGCATGCGACCCGGATAGGCTCGAGTGGAGGGGACACGATCTTGAGGGGCGGAGCCCCCGGTACCTGCGCGGCGCGGATGCGAGAAGACCACCACCCAGAGCCCACTCCTGAGACGAGCCGGTCGGGGCTCTCTCCGGGTGCCCCGGACCTCGCCGATCCGATCATGCGGTCCATGGCCCGAGAGGACCTGGCCGAGATCGCCGCACTCGAGCGGATCTGCTTCCAGGATCCATGGTCCATGGCGAGCTTCGACGCGGAACTGAAGGCAGATCCTACGAGCTGGTGCACGAGCCTGCTCCTGGGCGGGAAGGTCGTCGGGTACATGGTGGTCTGGTTCGTTGAGGACGAGGCCCACCTCGCCAATCTCGCGGTCGCGCCATGGGTCCGCAGAAGGGGGTACGCGCAGAGGATGCTCGATCGGCTCTACCGCGAGGCCTTTCTGAGAGGCAGCCGGATCATCGTGCTCGAGGTGAGGGGCAGCAATCAGGCCGCGATGGCGCTCTACGGGCGCAACCGCTTCCTTCCGGGCGGCGTCCGCAAGGACTACTACAAGCGCCCCCGAGAAGACGCGGTTGTCATGATCCGTTCGCTCGGCATCGAGGGGACGAACCCATGAGCTGGCTGTCCGGAAAGAAGGAGGGGTCCAAGGCTCAGGAGAAGCGCGACATCCCCGACGGCATCTGGGTCAAGTGCGGCGGGTGCGGAGGGATTCTCTACCGCAAGGAAGTGGAGCGCAACGCTTGGACCTGCGTCATCTGCCAGCATCACTTCCGGATCTCCGCGGACGAGTACCTGGCCCTGTTGGTCGACCCGGGGTCGTTCGAGGAGCAGTTCAGCTCGGTCCGGGCGCTCGATCCACTCGAGTTCGTCGATTCCAAGCCCTACCCTGAGCGGATCCGGGAGGCGAGCGCGAAGAGCCGGCACGGGGAGGCGGTTCTCACGGGGCGCGCGCGGATCGACTCGATCCCGATCGCGATCGGCGTCATGGACTTCTCCTTCCTGGGCGGGAGCATGGGCTCGGCCGTCGGGGAGCGGATCGCGAGGTTGATCGACCTGGCGATCCAGGAAGGGGCTTCCCTGATCATCGTCTCGGCCTCGGGCGGTGCGCGCATGCAGGAGGGCGTCCTCTCGCTCATGCAGCTCGCGAAGGTCCAGGTGCAACTCGCCCGGCTGGCGGAGAAGGGTCTCTTCTATCTCTCCATCGTCTGCGACCCCACGACCGGAGGAGTGACGGCAAGCTTCGCGAGCGTCGGCGACGTCATCCTCGCAGAGCCCAACGCCCTCATAGGCTTCGCCGGTCCCAGGGTCATCGAGCAGACGATCAAGCAGGAGCTTCCCAAGGGATTCCAGCGCTCCGAGTTCCTCCTCGATCATGGAATGGTCGATTGCATCGTTCCCAGACGGGAGATGCGCGAGACGGTCGCGCGCATTCTGCGGCACTTCTGGGACAGCCGCCCGGATCGTCTGAATCCGCCGTGACCTACGCCGAGGCCTCCGCTTTCCTCTACTCTCTCGAGCGACGCGGCGTCCGCCTCGGGCTCGACCGGATCGTCGGCGCCCTGCGCGAGCACGGAGATCCCCAGGAGGAGTTCCCGTCGGTCCTTGTGGCCGGCACTAATGGGAAGGGCTCCGTCTGCGCCTTCGTCGCATCGATGCTGCAGACGGCTGGTCTGCGGACGGGCCTCTACACCTCTCCCCATCTGATCGACTTCAGGGAACGGATCCGGATCGATGGGAGGAT
Organism: Candidatus Eisenbacteria bacterium; assembly: GCA_016867495.1. Lineage (NCBI taxonomy): Bacteria > Candidatus Eiseniibacteriota > Candidatus Eiseniibacteriota bacterium. The sequence goes on from VGJL01000039.1 coordinate 14,405, forward strand.
GATCCCCCCGGAAACGGTCGCCGCCCTCACGGATGCGATCGGTGGTTCCGTCGCGAGATGGGAGCTCTCCTTCTTCGAGGCGACGACGCTGATCGCCTTTCTCTGGTTTCGCGAGAGGGGCGTCGACGCGGCCGCAGTCGAGGTCGGCCTGGGCGGACGGCTCGACGCGACCCGTCCCGTCCGCGCGGCCGGGACGGTGATCACGACAATCTCCCTCGATCACACGAAGATCCTCGGCGGGACGCGCAGCGAGATCGCCGCCGAGAAAGGGGCGATCCTCCGCGAGGGAGTCCCCGCGGCGCTCGGCGTCTCCAGCGCGGAGGCGATGGCGGTTCTGAGGCGCCGCGCCGTTGAGGTCGGCGCCCCCGTGAGCGAGAGAAGGCGCGCGCTGCGCGTGCGCGAGATCGTTGCGGCCGGCGAAGGGACCCGCTTCCTGCTGAGTCCCCGGGGCGGCTGGCCGTTGCCGGAGGCGGAGCTCTCCGCAACGATCTTCCTTGAGGGGCGCCATCAAGTCGCCAACGCGTCCCTTGCCGTCCTGGCGGCCCTGCTGCTTCCTCCGCGGCTGCGGCCCGACGCGCGGGCGATCCAGGACGGCCTCTCGAGAGCGCGCTGGCCGGGCCGGCTGCAGCGCCTGGGAAGCCGCCCGCCGATCTACTGCGATGTGGCGCACAACGCGGAGGGCGCAAGATCGCTCGCGCGGGGTATCGCGCAGAGGGGGCTCAAGGACCTGACCCTCGTGATCGGCATGGTGGAAGGAAAGGACGCTCGCTCTGTCTTGGCGAGCCTGGCGCCCCACGCGCGGGAGGCCCACTTCTGCACGCCTCGAACCGATCGCGCCCTGCGCGGAGAGGATCTGGCGCTCGCTGGCGCCGAGTCCGGTCTCAACGGGACGACGCACGAGACGCCATCGGATGCGATCGATGCGGCGCTCCGCTCGGCGGGGGAGAGGGGCGGGAGCGGAGGAGTTCTGGTCACGGGATCGTTCTACACGGTGGGCGAGGCGATGGCCCATCTGGGGTACACCCCCCCCGACCCCCTCTGGGCCGATGACCGCGGGGGGGCGTGAGGCGGCCGTGGCCCTCGCGACGGGACAGGCCGGGCGCGTAGTCGCCGCGCTCATTCTCCTTGCCGGGGGAGTGGGTTCGGCCCTGGCGATAGAGCCAGCGCCGGTCGCTGCCCCCGCCGCCGACTCAGCCGCCGCCGCGCCCTCTTCCGCCGCGCCCTCCTCCGATCTTCCCTCCTCCTCCGCGGCCTCTCTCTCCACGACGGGCGAACCCTGGACGATCACGGGCGACCACCTCCAGGGCGGTCGGACCGGTGTCTCGCGCCTTCTCGCCCCTCGAGCCGAGCAGAGGGGGATCTCCGTGACCGGGGCGGAGGGTATCTGGCATCGGACCGACGAGATCCTCAATCTGAGCGGAGGCGTCGTTCTGAAGGACTCGGTCCGGACGATCACGAGCCGACTCGCGACCTACGATCGCAGGAGATCGCTCGTGATCCTGACCGGCGAGGTCAGGGGATCGGGACCGGAGGGGAAGATCGCCGCCCGCGAGCTTCACTACTGGAGGGAAGCGGGAAGGCTCGAGCTTAGGGACAGCGTCCGCCTCGAGGACGACGCTCGGATTCTCGAGGCGAGTCGCGTGGTCTATGACACTAGAGCGGACAGAGGCCGCGCGACCGGCGATGTCGTGCTCCTCGATCTGACCGACAGCACGCGGATCACAGGACAGCAGTGCGACCTGGATCGAGTCGCGGACCGCGCCGTCGTGACCGGCTCCCCCGTCCTGACGAGACCCGACGCATGGGGGGAGGAGCAGCTCCGCGCTTCCGCCGACACGCTCGAGATGCGGTCGGGCGAGTCGATCGGAAGCGCCCGAGGGAATGTCAGGATTCTGCGCGGTGCGGTCGAGGCGTCGGGCGGAAGCGCCGACCTCGACTTCAATCGCGACCTCCTGCGCTTGAGGGACGGGCCCGTGGTCGTCGACCCCGACGGCGAGGTCACGGGAGACTCGATGGCGATCCTCCTCGCCCGGGGGAGGGCGGAGCGATTGGAGGTGCTCGGCCGGGCCCGGGTCCACTACAGCCCACGGGCGAAACCGGGGGAGCACAATCTCGTGCTCGGGGACACGTTGATCGGCCGGCTCGATTCGCTCGGAGTCAGGGAGATCCGGATCTGGGGGAACGGGCGGAGCCTCTATCTCCCGTCGCCTGAGGACCGGAGACAGAAGGTCGGCGCGAACGTCTCGCGGGGTGGCAGCATTCGCATCAGCGTCGAGTCGGGCGAGGCGCGGCGGGTCGACCTCTGGGGGAACGCCTCGGGGGAGTACGTCCCGCCGCGCGCGAAGCCGGACACGACCTCGGCGAGGCTTTCCGACTCGCTCTTCGCGGAGGCCGCCATCCTGAGCTTTCTCGCCTCCTCCGACCGGACCGCTCCGGACTCCCTGGAGCTCGACGGCCCCTTCGACGCGGGCGAGCGCGTCATCTACCAGGGGGACTCGATCGCCTTCCATGTCCCCGAGAAGCGAATCGAGATGCGCGGGCATGGGATCGTGCGCTACAAGGATCTGGAGCTCTCGTCCGCCGAGATCGACTACAGCGCCAAGCGGGACCGGGTCGTGGCGCTCGGCGAACCTACGCTCAAAGACCCGACAAGCGCCCTTGTCGGCAGCCGCATGGTCTACCGGCTCGACCGCAAGCACGGCTTCGTCTATCAGGGCAAGACCGAGTTCGAGGGAGGGTTCTACTACGGAGAGGAGATCAAGCGGGTCGATGAGAAGATCCTGCTGGTCCGGTCGGGCGACTACACGACCTGCGATGCCGACACATCCCATTACCACTTCCACTCCCGCCGGATGAAGATCCGGATCGCCGACAAGGTCGTCGCCCGCCCCATTGTCCTCTACTTGAAGGACATTCCGCTGCTGGCGCTCCCCTACTGGGTCTTCCCGATTCGCAAGGGACGGCACTCGGGAATGCTGATGCCCGACGTGGAGTTCGGGTTCGATCGGACACGCGGACGGTTCGTGCGCAACCTCGGATACTACTTCGCGCCCAACGACTACATCGACGCGATGGCCTGGGGCGACTACTACGAGCAGAGTCCGCGATTCATCATGAACGGGCAGGTCCGCTACAAGCTCCGCTACAGGCTCGGGGGGAGTCTCTTCACTTCCTACAGCAAGCAGGAGACCTACGCGGGCAGCCGGGCCCGCTGGGACCTGAGGGCCAATCATGACCAGGAACTGGGGGAGAGGCTCTCCTTGAGGCTCCATGCCGACTTCGTCAGCGACGCCAGCTACCGGGATGACCGGGAGTTCGGCGGATCTGTGGATGAGAGGCTCAATCGGATCCTGAAGTCGAATGTCGATCTTCGCAAGAGCTGGTCGTCCACGAGCCTGTCGGTGACGGCGGACCGCACCGAGAACCTCGATCGCGCGACCTCGACGATGCAGCTCCAGCAGAGCATTCCGAGCGTCGACTTCTCGGTGAACTCCTTTGCGATCGGGCGCAAGGCGGACGAAAGGGGCAAAGGGGGGCGGCTTCCCTCGTTGG
>VGJL01000040.1 GCA_016867495.1 Candidatus Eisenbacteria bacterium
GGCGCCGCGAAGGCGAACCCCTCGGCCGACTGGCGTCTCCAGCGTCTCACGCCAAGGACGAAGAGCACCATGAGAGGGATGTGGAGGATGAGGCTCACGACCCGCTTCGCCGGTCCGAGGGTCTGGAACCACGCGAAGGGGACTCCCGCGACCCCGCGCGCAAGATACCCCAGAGGGTCGCTGCGGATCTCCTCGAGGACGAGATCGCGCGCGACTCTCTCGTGGCGGACGTACTCCGCCGGCGACTCCCACGCCTTCGCTCGATCGCCCGCGTAGAGCCTCTGCACGACGATCTCGTGGCGTCTTTCCTCCGCTTCCTTGTCGACTTTGCGGAGATCGTCCCACGCCAGCATCCGCTTGGAGACCTGGATGCCGTGATAGAAGGGGGCCCAGCCCCATGTCGAGACGGGGATGATCTCGCGCGCGACCGTGTAGTTCCGGATCGTCCAAGGGCCGACGACGAGGATCGCGCCGAGCGCGGCTACGGCCGAGCACCGCAGGAGACCCCGGCCGACCGGCACGCGGCGGCGCATAAGGAGGAGGACGACGGCCAGGAAGATCGGCAGCAGGAGAAGCGTGCCTCGCGTCAGGATCGAGACTCCCCAGAGGGCGCCGGCGGCGAGGCCCTGCCGCCAGCTACCTTCCCGCGCCGCGCGGCAGAGGAAGTAGGCTAGCCCCAAGAAGACCGGGAAGTAGAGGTTCTCCGCGTAGAGCCTCGCGGAGTATTCGACCGCGCTTGGATAGACCGCGAACATGCCCGCGGCGACGAGGCCCAGCTCCTCGGAGTGGAGCGATCGGGCCAACCTGTAGAGGATCCAGCAAGAGAGGGCGCCGAGAAGGGCCTGCGCGATCTGAACGGCCACGTAGTTCACGCCGGCGACCTTGAAGACGAGATAGAGGAAGATCACGTAGGCGGGCGGACGCTTGAGCGTGGGCGGGTGCTCCGGCACTTCCCGGTATCCGTGGCCCGAGAGGAGATTCTCCGCGATCCGGTGGTATCCGTCCGTCACCTCCGTCTCGGGCGCGATGTTCTGGATGCCGCGCGTGACGCCGAGAGAGAAGATGAGACGCACGATCACAGCCGCCAGGAGAATCGCGTGGGGGAGATTGACAGTGCGCATCGAGACTCCTACGCTCAGTTGAAACCTCACCTACATCTCGAGAGGGAGTATGCAAGACCAACAGATCGCGCGGGAAGCGGAATCTCTTCGGGAGGAGGAACGGCGACTCTACTGCATCCGCCACTCGCTCTCGCACGTCCTCGCGCAGGCCGTGCTCGAGATGCGGCCGGGCGCGAAGCTCGGGTTCGGCCCCCCCGTCGAGAACGGATTCTACTACGACTTCGATCTGCCGGAGCCGATCGCGGCGGAGGATCTCCCGGGGCTCGAGAAGCGGATGCGCGCGATCCTGAGGACGGGCGAATCGTTCGCGCGCGAGGAGATGGCGGCCGCAGCCGCGCTCGAGCGCATCGCGCCGATGGAACAGCCCTACAAGCTCGAGGCGGCGCGCGACCTCGAATCCAAGGGAGTCGGGACGATCTCCTTCTATCGGAGCGGCCCGTTCCTGGACATGTGCGAGGGCCCGCACGTCGGATCGACCCCGGAGATCCCCGCCGACGCCTTCAAGCTCGATTCGATCGCGGGGGCGTACTGGAGGGGGGACGAGCGCAACCCTATGCTCACCCGGATCTACGGCCTCGCCTTCCGGACGAAGGAGGAGCTGGACGACTACATCGAGCGGCGCAGACTCGCGCAGGAGCGCGATCACAGGAAGCTCGGTCGAGAGCTCGACCTGTTTCACATCGAGGACGAGATCGGCAAGGGGCTGGTGCTCTGGCTGCCCTACGGGACAGTCCTGCGCGACGAGGTCGAGAAGCTCGCGAAGGAGGCGGAGTTCCGCTACGGCTACGTCCGCGTCGCGACCCCGCACATCGCGCACCAGGAGCTCTACATGCGCAGCGGGCACCTGGCGCACTACAGCGACAGCATGTTTCCCCCTCTGCGCTTCGAGGAGGAGCAGGGGCGGGAGGAAGTCTTTTACCTCAAGCCGATGAACTGCCCGCATCACCACATGATCTTCCGCAGCCGGCCGCGATCTTACAGGGACCTGCCGCTGCGGATGGCGGAGTACGGGACCTGCTACCGCTACGAGAAGTCGGGCGAGCTGGCCGGTATGCTGCGGGTGCGGTGTCTGACGATGAACGACGCCCATGTCTACTGCACCTACGAGCAGGCGAAGGCGGAGGCGATCCTCGTCATGAAGCTCTACAAGGAGCTCTACGAGGCATTCGAGCTCGAGAACTACTCCGTCCGGATGTCGACCCACGATCCGGCGAACAAGGAGAAGTTCCATCCGGACGAGGACCTCTGGCTGCAATCCGAGGCGTTGATGCGCGAGGCGCTGGCGGAGGCCGGCGTTCCCTACGAGGAAGGATTCGGGGAGGCCGCCTTCTACGGGCCGAAGGTCGATGTTCAGTTCCGCAACCTCCTGGGACGCGAGGAGACGGTCTCGACGGTCCAGCTCGACTACATGTCGGCGGAGCGATTCGAGCTGCGGTACATCGACGAGGCGGGGAAGGAAGCGCCGGTCGCGGTGATCCACCGCGCGCCGCTATCGACCCACGAGCGGATGATCTCATTCCTCATCGAGCACTACGGCGGGGCGTTCCCGACCTGGCTGGCCCCGGTGCAGGTGAGGATCCTCACCGTCAACGACACGCTGCTGGACGCGGCCCACCGGCTGCGCGAGCGGCTCCACGAGGACTATGTGCGCGTCGAGGTCGATGACCTTCCCCACTCCTTCAACAAGAAGGTCCGCAACGCGACGATCCACAAGGTCCCGATCGTGCTCGTGCTCGGCCGTCGGGAAGCGGAGACGGGAAGCGTGACCGTCCGCCGCTACCGGCGGAAGGAGCAGGAGACGGTTCCATTCGAGGAGTTCCGCGCGCGGCTGCTCGAGGAGATCCGCGAGCGCCGGCACGTCAGGCCGGACGACGAGTCCTGAGGCGGAGGAGCGCCTCTAGGCGGCGCTCCCGCAGTGCTTGCACCTCTTCGCTTCGGCGGCGATCGTCTCGAGGCACTCCTGGCATGTCTTGGTGGGCGGGGCGGGTGCGGCGGGCGCGGGCTTCAAGAGCGCCTTCGTGATCAGGAAGACCACCAGGCCGATGATGACGAAGTCGACGACGGCTCCAAGGAACGACCCCAGCATGATTGCGGCTCCGACCGCTCCGTCCGGGGTGCGGCTGAGAGGGATCTTGATCTGACGCCACTCGCCGCCCGGGATCAGGAGGCCGACGACCGGCATGAGCAGATCGCCGACGATCGACGAGACGACTTTGCCGACGGCCGCGCCGATGATGACTCCGATGGCCAGCGCAAAGGCGTTTGTCTTGAGGAGGAAGTCCTTGAACTCCTTCAGCATGATCGGCTCCTTTCCTTCTGCGCATGCGCGCGATGGCGGCGAACGCTTGAGTCTCCGTTTCAATCGGACGGCGCCCGCGGCCGAACGCGCCACAGCCTCATGCTGTATAGCGCATGCGACAATCGAGCGCAAGGCGTTTGCCCTGGATCTGAGGCCGGCCCGCGAGACGCGTCGTCGGTTCGGTCCCTCCCGCGGCGTCCCTGGGCTCAGAGACCGGGCCGACTCGGCTTGACCCTCCTAGGCCCCTTCCGTAGCCTGCGGGGGAGCGGACCGCCGCCTCGATTCACATGAGCACGGATCTGACACTCGAGAGCGTTCTCCTCGTCCTCGCCCTCTCGGTGGGCGTAGTCGCCCTTTTCCACCGGATCCGGTTGCCCGCGATCGCCGGCTTCATCCTCGTGGGGATTCTCGTCGGCCCTCATGGCATATCGCTCATAGGCAGCGTGAAGGATGTGGAGGCGCTGGCGAAGCTCGGCGTCGTGCTCCTTCTCTTCTCCATCGGGCTCGAGTTCTCGATCAGCCGCCTCCGGAGGATCTGGCGCGTGCTCCTCGAGGCGGGCATCCCCTATGTCCTGATCGCGAGCGGGGGCGCCTATCTGATCGCCCGTTTCCTCGGTCTCAGCCCCGCGGGGGCGATCTTCACCGGATTCTGGGTCGCCCTCTCCTCGACGGCGATCGTCCTCAAGACGCTCAGCGATCGGGGAGAGATCGACACGCCGTACGGCCGGCTCGTCCTCTCGATCCTCCTCTTCCAGGACCTCTGCATCGTCCCGATGATGCTCCTGCTGCCGGTTCTTGGCGGGACGCGCGAACTCTGGGGCGCGCGGGTCGGCGAGGTTCTCGGCGAGGCGCTCCTGATCCTGCTCGCCGTCCTGTTCATCTCGCGATTCGTCGTCCCGCCCTTCCTCGCTTATGTCGCCAGGTCGCGCAACAGGGAGCTCTTCCTGCTCTTCGTTCTCCTCTTCTGTCTCGGGACCGCCGGCGCGGCCCACTGGCTCGGCCTCTCGGCGGCGCTGGGGGCGTTTCTTGGCGGACTGCTGCTCTCGAAGAGCGACTACGGATTGCAGGCCCTCTCGGACATCCTCCCCTTCCGGGATGTCTTCAACAGCATCTTCTTCATGTCGATCGGGATGCTTCTCGATGTCTCCTTCTGCGTCGCGCATCCGCTGCCGGTCCTGCTCGCGGGGTTCGGCCTCTTCGCCGGGAAGGCGATCATCGGCGCTTCCATCGCGATGGTCATAGGCTTCTCCGCTCGGGTCGCGGCCCTGTCGGGACTCGCGCTCGCCAACGTGGGAGAGTTCTCCTTCGTGCTGGCCGGGGCGGGACGCGAGCTGGGGCTGGTTCCGGAGGAGACCTTCCAGATCCTCCTTGCCGCCTCGATCCTGACGATGGCTTTCACTCCCGTGGTCATCGCACTCGCGCCGCGATTCGCCCGGCGGGTGGAGCGCGTCGCCCGGATCGCTCCCGGGTTCCTCGCGGGACGCCGATCGGATGCCGGAGCGGAGCCCTTGGTCGAGAAGATGCGGGAGCACGTCGTCGTCGTCGGCTATGGCCTCAACGGCAGCAACCTCGCTCACCTCCTGAAGGCGGAGGGGATTCCCTACATCGTGCTCGATCTCAACGCCACGACCGTTCAGGAGGCGCGTGCCCACGGCGAGCCGATTCTCTTCGGCGACATCACGAGCGAAACGGTCATGAAGCACCTCGGTCTCGAACGGGCCCGAATGCTCATGATCTCCATATCGGACGCCGAGGCCACCCGCAGGGCTGTGCGCGCTCTGCGGGAACGATATCCGGACCTCCATCTCCTCGTCCGCACGCGCTACGTGTCGGAAGTGGATGGCCTGCATGCGCTGGGCGCCAGCGAGGTTGTCCCCGAGGAGTTCGAGACTTCGATCGAGATCGGAGCCCGGACGCTGGCCCGCTATGGAGCCGATGTCGGATTGATCCGCGGCCGGCTCGAGTCCCTCCGCGCGGACAGCTACCGCGCGATGCGGCCCGAGGCGGCGCCGGCTCGAGCGGGGACAGCCCGGTCCATGGCGATGGCCGGAGGGACCGCCGTCTGTCCGGTCCTGCCCGCGGGGTCGATGACCGGACTCTCTCTCGCCGAGGTCGACGTCCCCGGACGCACCGGCGGCAGAGTCCTCGCGGTCCGCCGCGGCGATGAGATCCTGACCGATCCGAATCCGGCCCTTGTGCTGGAGGAGGAGGACTTGCTGATCGTCCTGGGGACAGAAGAGCAGCTGGACGCCGTGCGCGCCCTGCTGGCGGGCGAGATCACGATCGAGGAGCCCGAGGGGATCAAGACCGGGACCGAAGATGGCGGCGCGCCGTTGTAGAATCGCCCCCTGGAGGTGACAGCATGGAGTTCACGCCCTCCCGGTCACAGGGACACCTGATCGTCGCCGCGGTCAGGATTCTCGCCCACCAGCGGAAGCGGCCGCCCGCGACGGAAGAGATCGCGGAGCTTCTCGGCATCTCGCGGGAGCTCGTGCTCCACATACTCCGCGGCCTCGAGAGTCGCGGAATCGTCCGGTCGATCGAGACTCCGTTCGAGATCAGGATCGATATCGAGGACCACACGCTGCTCGAAGGGCTTCCCGAGAAGCAGGAAGGTCCCGACGTGCGGCGCGAGATCGAGGACTTCCAGAGGAAGGCCGGAGACCGGCAGAAGAAGATCGAGCGGATGATGCGCGAGGGAGATCCCGCCCGCAAGACGCGGGAGAGCGTCTCCAAGATCGAGAGGGAGTTCCGGGAGTTCCGAAAGAAGGATCGCTCACGCCAGCGGTTCGAGGGGCAGGAACCGAAGGACTGACGCGCATCCAGTCTCGCTGCCCCCGACGGTTCCCCTCGCCCGCCATGTTCGCGTTCGCGGCGCGGGACTGCGGGAAACCGCCGGGGACCCGGCTCAGGGGAGCCGGATGAGCTTCGCGGCCGATTCTCCGTCCGCGGCCCGAGCGCGCGCGAAATAGACGCCCGCCGGCGCGGATCGCCCCGCGTCATCCTTGCCGTCCCAGTCGAGCTCATGGAGCCCGGCCGCGAGTTCTCGGGCCGCGAGATGGCGAAGGACCCTTCCGGCGACATCGACGACATCCACCTCCACCCTCTGAGGGCTCGCGACCTCGAGCCGGATCGCGGATGTCCCCGCCGCGGGATTCGGCGCGAACGGCAGGAGCCGCAACGATCCGGCCTGGGCATGCTCCTCCACGCCGGCCGGAATACCCTCGGTCGAGTAGGTGTAGCTCGTCGAGCCGGTCGGGGAAGTCTTGCCGATCACGAGGATCGCCGTATCGTGCGTCTCGCCGAAGTCGAAGAGGTTGTAGGTCCCGACATCGAAGGCGTCGAGCGGGATCTCGGCGACGCCGTGGGTCGTCGTTCCATTGCGTAGGATCACACGCGGACGCCAGACCCCGGCGTCCGCGCCGTCGAACCTCAGTCTGAGCGGCGCGCCGTTGATGAACTTGAGATAGTCGCTCGCGTAACGCAGCACGGCTCCTGAGGTCGTGGGAACGGGGTAGCTGCTCTTCGTGACCGACGCGAAGGTGGGGAGAGTCTCCCCCGCGTAGCCGTAGCGGCCGCCTTCAAAGCTCGTGTCGTCGATGAAGTTGGCGACCGTCCAGTCCGAGTAGACATCGACGAAGTTCATGGGCGAGCCGATCTGATCGAGAACCCGGTCGTAGCCTGCGACCCCGTTGAGTGGCTCGTGCATGACCGCCCAGATGCTTGGCTGCCCGCCGAAGTGTTCGTAGAAGTAGAGGGTCCAGAGGTAGGTCTTCACGTAGTCGGCGAACGTCGAGTTCCAGGTCGTGAGATCGTTGTCGGGATTGTTCGGGAACTGCACGACGGGGTCGGGATCTCCGTAGAGCCACATCGCCAGCTCGCCCATCCCCTCGTCCACCCACAGGTCCTCGTCCTGGTCGGTGAGCCAGTGGATCATGTGTTGGAACTCATGGGCCATGACGGAGATCAGGTAGGAGCCTCCCGGATCGTTGTCGCTGCAGTTGATGTAGACGACCTCGCACTCGTTCGAGTGGAAGGGCTGCGTGCCGTCCGGGTACATGTCGAAGTACCAGAAGAAGCCGTCGGCAGCGATGTCGAAATCGTAGAAGAGAACGTAGATCTTCGGATCGTTGTCGAGCTGATCGGGAGCCGCGCCGAAGTAGGTCGTGTTGATCTCGTAGATTCCCTGGTCGGGGTGGATTCCAAGACTCGCGTTGTCCCACGCGTTCACGACTGCGTCGACATCGTCCTGGAAGACGCGGGTCTGCCATTGGGAGTCCTCGACCACGACGTAGACTGTGGTCCCTTCGCCGCGGACGGTGCACTCGCGGACGAGCGCCTGCGGGTAGCCGTTCAGCAGCCAGATGTACCACGGCCAGTGATCCCCGACATCCGGGTCCGGTGGGGGGGTCATCAAGTGCGCTCCCACGTGCCGCGGGACCATGTCGAGCTGGGACACGGGGCGGATCCCCGTCCGCTCGGGGTCGAACCACCGGGTCGCGCAATGCTCGCGGGCGGAAGCCGGGATCGCGAGAAGACTCAATGAGACGATGAGCGCGATGGGGACGAGGGACTTCATGTCAGCCTCCCTGCGGGTGCAATTCGGTTTCGCGCGGCCTGAACAAGGATACCATGACTCGTCGGGCTCGCGCCATGCCGAATGGGCCATCCTTGCCGGGGTCAAGCGGGCCGGTCGGCTAGCAGGTCCTCTGGATCACCACGACGGAGATGTCGTCCGCCTGCTCGCATCCCGATGCGAACCGATCGACCGCCTCGACAAGAGCATCCTTGATCTCGGCAGCGGGTCGACCCTTGACGGACGCCAAGGCCATGACCAATCGCTCCTCCTCGAACATCTCCCCTCCCCGATCCATTGCTTCGGTGACCCCATCACTGAAGAGGAGAAGGAAGTTCCCGCTCTCGATCCGAGCCGCTTCCTCACGGAAGGGGACCCCCGGCATGATGCCGACGATCGTTCCACCCGCCTCAAGCCGAATCGGCGCCGTGTCCAGAGTCCCAATCAGAAGGGGGGGCGGGTGTCCTCCGTTCACGTAGCGCAGCTCGCCGTCATCGGGATTCAGGATTCCGATGAACAGCGTCACGAACATCTGTGGGGCGCTCGATGTGTAGAGGTGCTCGTTCACTTCGGAGACGAGTCGACCAAGGTCAGGCGCCTCCTCTCGAAGGCCGCTGCGGACGATCGCGTGAACGCTGGCCGTCAGAAGAGACGCGCCGAGTCCCTTGCCTGCCACATCGCCAAGAGCAAAGGCGATCTTCCCGCTTGGAAGCTCAAGGAGATCATAGTAATCGCCGCCGGTCGCCCTGGCAGGCCGACACATCGCGGCGAACGCCCAGCCGGGCCGGACCGGGAACTCGCGCGGGAACAGGGTCTGTTGAACCTGATGCGCGATCTCGAGATCCCGCGCCTGCTGCGCCTCCCGCTTGGCGACCTCTAGCAGCTCGGCGTTCTCGAGCGCAGTCCCGACCTGCCGGCAGACCGTCAGCAAGAGGTCCTTGTCCTCCCGCGTGTATGGCTCTTCCGAGAGTTTCGGGCCGAGGGACAGGATGCCCCTCAACGCTTCAGTGCCGGCTATCGAGACGAGGAGTTCGGTACCGAGGTCGCTCAGCCTGGCTTCCTCATCTCGCGAACCGGATCCTGCTTCCTCCTGATAGGATCCGGAGAATTCCTCCTGATGGACTTCGATCCAAGGCTCGCCTCCTGCCAGCCTGTCGACTACCCCGTCACTTTCGCGCAGCTCGAGGTCCGGACGGGGGAGCGCTTGCGCCTCGAGGCGATCCCCTTGGGCCGCATGACCGATCTGGTCGGCGGTCAGGTGCGCTTCGCAGCGGAACGCCCCCGCCAGAGGATCCCGAAGCAGGAGCGAAACCTCGGAAGGGTAGAGCGCCCCCATTACGGTGGCTGCGGTGTGCCGGAGAATCTGTTCCCGCTGCCTGATGGTCGGAAGACGACGGCCGAGGTCGAGAAGCAGGGCGCCGACATCGCACCGTTCCTTGAAGAATCGCCGGTCGATGACGGGCATGAGCCGGCGGTTCACCTTGGCCAGCGCTCCCACGACCGCGAGCGCGCTGACCACGGCCACGCCGCTGGCGGTTCCCTCGGACCCGACGCCGCTTCGCGTCGCTTGCCGCAGAATTCCAAAGACGACGGCAAAGATGAGCAGGCCCTCGACCACGAGGGTCCCCTTCGAAAGGAGCAGGTGCTGCACGCCCTTGCGAATGATCAGTTGCAGGCCCGGGACCCTGCGCGCGAGGACTGCGTATGCGAGGCTGATCGGGAAGGCGCAGACCAGCAGCAGGCCGAGATGTGCGCCCGCGAAGTAGCAGACCTTCTGCCAGGTGGGAGACATCCTCAATCCGGCAAGCCAGAGGTAATAGACCTCCATCAGGATTCCGCCCGCCGCCCCGACGAAGAACCCGAACTCGATCACCTTGAAGCGAGTCCCGCGAGCAGCGCGGGTCTCTATCCTCTGCGCGAGCAGAAGGGCGAGTGCGGCGACAATCGCGAATAGAGCGAGGGGATCCCCTGTCAGACCGCCAAGCGTCCGGAGGATCGGAGATCTCGATAGCCCTGGGATTGGTCCGCTGAGGTAGTAAGGCACGGTAGTGATCATGTCAGCGATGGAGAGCAGGACCAACACGCAGGCCAGGCCCCACTGCGCTCGCAGGACCAACCGGCCAAGGCCGGATGGGTGCGGGAACGAAGCGAAGCTCCTCAGAAGGAAGAAGGAGAAGAGGGCATTGCAGAGAGTGTCCACCGCCATGTGCACAGCGAAGATCGTCAACGGCATCGAGCGGATGAGTGGGAAAGTGGACAGCATCAGCGCATAGGAGAGCGCGATGCCCACCACAGCGAGATCGAAGGCGGCGCGCTTGGCCGTGCCGAGCAATCCCATGAGAACGCCGACAAGGAGTAATACAAGGCAAACGATGAGCCTCGGCCCCATGACGACCCAGGTCGTGAGCGGGCCAAAGTCAATCCAGACCCGATTGAAGGAGAGTCCCCACGCCTTCGGCGGCACACGCTCCAGGACGATCGTAGTCTCCCTGAGTTCTCCGGCGCGCTCGAACTCGATCCTGACACGATCTCCCTCACGGCCAACCGAGAACGGTCTGTAGTAGGCTTCCGGCTTTCTGGCGAGGTCGATTCCGTTCACCTTCACGATGAGGTCGCCAGAGGCAAGGCCGGCGCGGGCTGCCGATCGGGCGTCATCCACAGACCTCACGCGGACCCCACGACTCAGGCGGATGTTCGAAGGCTCGAACCACTGTCCGGTCAGCATTCCCGATCTGCCGCCTCCGACGTCGATGCTCACCCCGATTCCGGGCTCGAGGTATCGATAGCGCACGTACGATGCGAGATTCAGGACCTCTGTTGTGATGGAGGCGATGGATAAGAGCGCGAGAAGGGCGAGGAGGGCGAAGCGGGGAGCTAGGGCAGAAGACCGCTGGCGGCCATGTCCGCCCAGCGGGGCGGAGTTTCTGCTCGGGCTCGAGGCCTCTTCACTGCAATCCATCTACTCCACTCGCCGCCGGGGTGATCCGGTACGCCTAGCGCTTCAAGATGTCGCGGAGGTCCATCCTATACTGAATCTTATCCGGCGCCAGGCGAATGGCCTGACGGAGTTCTGCAAGCGCCAGATCCTTCCTGCCCTGCAAGCGATAGACCAGTCCCAAACGGGCGTGGGCGCTCGCTCATGTCACCGGTCCAGGAGGGGCGGGCTTCCCGAGAAACCGCTGGAAGCACCTTACGGCCTCATCCAAGTTCTGCCTGCTGGCAAACACGGCCCGGCCGAGTCCGTAGGTCGCCAGCATGTCGCTCGGATCCCTCTCAAGGATCTTCCGGTAGACCCCAATTGCCTCGTCGTTCTTCTGTCTTTGCACCAGGAACCAACCGAGCGCTTTGCCTGCCGCGCCTGTTGGATCCTTGGCCGCCATGCCCTCGAGATACTCTCTACCCTTTCCCTCTCCGTCACGGGTTTCGTAGTACATCGCCAACATCGCATGTCCGCCCATCGGCCAGTGTGCCAGCAAGGCCTCTGCGTGCCCCTTCGCCTTGTCCAGATCTCCGCCTGCCCCGTCAGGTGCGCCAGATAGAATCCAAACACCTCACCCCGGCCATCAACCTCAGCCGGATTCAGAGAGAGCGCTCGTTCATACTCCTTGAAGCCGCGCTTCGCAATGGGGGCAGCGTCCTCGAGGCGGTCGGACTTCGTGGCTTGCCTCGCCAGGGCGCGGGCCAGCCATAGATGATGCTCGGCCGACTCGTCGTCCAGTCGAACTGCCTCCTCCGCATGCTCGGTTGCCTTGTCGGCCTTCTCATCCTCGATCAGGAAGATCTGAGCCAGCGCGATGTGCGCCCCGGCGTCTCCAGGATTCGACTTCAGGCGGTCCTCGAGAAGCTTCTTGGCGGCCTTGTAGTCTCCCTCGAGAACGAACTCCAGCGACCTCTCGATGGGAGATGCCTCATCTGCGGACGGGATCTCAGGGGCGAAGAGGATGAGCGCAGCAGTCGCCAGGAAGAACGCGGCGCAACGCCGGGAGTCAAGAGGGCTCGAGCGACGGGATCTCCTGCTGGACGACATGAGGCCTCCTTCAGGTGATTGTCCCTTGTCTGTCTCCTTCGTGGGTGGCGATGCGACCGGTTAGGTTCCGCCACCGCCGAATCAAACTAGATCTGCTTCCTCTTCCGATACGTCCGCGCGAGCTCGAGGAAGATGCCGAGGTTCCGCTCCAGATTCGACTGGGTCCCGTCGAAGTAGAAGATTCGGATCGGGATCCCGTCGTGATCGCGGCTGACCTTGGGGTAAACGGCCTCCGACACGATTCCATTCATGCAGGTGAAGGGGCTGATATCGATGATCCCATCGCAGCCTTTCGACCAGAAGTAGACGGTCTTTCCGGCGTTCAAGACCATCTCGCCATAGACGCCTTCGGCGGGGAGGTAGGGCTCGGCCATGTCGATGACCTGGGAGATCGTCTCGGGCTCCTCTCGGCGCTCGAAGAGGGGCTTGAACGGCTCGACGAGGGCGTGCTCGTCCCTTCGCTGGAAGGCATCCTTCAGATAGGCGAAGAGCATCCTCTTGCTCCATCGCTCGCCGGAGTAGGGGATCCACTTCTTCCTCTGCTCGAGGTTCGTGTAGTAGACCCACTCCGCGATGTCCGAGATCCAGCCCTCCGCTCCCTGCGCCTCGAGCCCCCGGACGAGATCCTCGTTGCTGAAGGTGTTCATCCTGCAGAAGATCTCGCCGACGACGCCGATCAGGAGCCGCTCCTCGTCCCGCCGCGGAGTCGCGGCGAAGGCGGCCGCCGCCTCGTCCATGACCGCGCGGAGGCCCGCGATCGTCCGGCGCGCGGTCAGACCGGGCTTCTCCATGACCGCGCAGGCCGCGGCGATCGACCGCTCGTAGATCTCGTCCGCCGCTCCCTTCTCGATTTCGTAAGGCCGAACGCGCAGCATCGCCTTGCGGAGAATGTCGGCGGTGAGGATCCCCCGCCACGCGGCGCGCTGCAGGCCTCGGGCGGCGTCTCCCAGCTCGTCGTATCCCGAGTTGCTGCTCGGCGACACCACCATCGCGTCTTCCGCGCCGACCGAATCGAGAACTAGCCTCAGGAACGAGGCGTACTGGCCGAAGCGGCAAGGGCCGGGAGCCGTGGGCATGAAGAAGGCCAATCGCTCGGGCCGCGCTCCCGGCTCCAGGACGATCTTGAGCGCATCGCCGAGGGTGATCCGCTCGGGGAAGCATTCGTCGCCCGATGTGTAGCGCGCGCCCAGCTCCATCGTCCGCGCGTCGGAAGGGGGGAAGGGACGGGCGTCCAGGCCCCTCGAGCGAAGCGCCGCGGAGAAGCAGCGCGCCGCTCCGCCGCTCATGCGGGGGACGTAGAGAGTCCGTTCGGTGAGCGGCGGTCCGTGGAAGGGGCGGTCGTTCGTTCTCCGCCGCTCGCGGACGGCTCCTCCCTTCGGTGCGGGCTGAATCGCCGCCTCGGGGGCGGTCTGCGGGCCTTCCGGCGTAGCGCTTCGATCGATCATGTCCATGGTCGCTCAGTCTTCGGCGTGGGGCACGGCGGTCTGCTCCACCGCCTTCCGCTCGATCGAGCGCGCGGCCGGGACGACCCCGCCCGTGCAGCCCGCGGCGGCCGACGAGCAGCCGGCGCAGTCCGCATCCGACAGCGTCTCGACCCGCGCGGCCGAATCGAAGGCCCGCGAGGTGTCCGGCCGGCCGCGCCTGCCCTCCGCCGCGTCGCGGCTCCATCTCCGAAGGATCCCCTGGCTGTCGAGAAAGGCCTCGACGCGCGTCAGCGTCCCTGCGTCGTTCGCGTGTCCGTCGAACTGCAAGGTCAGGAACGCCTTTCCGAACGCTTCGCGGACGAAGTGCTTGATGTAGGAGTCGGGCCCGCACTTGAAGTTCGTGATGTAGATCAGGTGGAGGTCGCTCTTCTCGCCGGCCTCCCTGCATCCCGCAAGGATCTTGCGGCCGTAGTTCCAGTACATGTTGGAGTTGATCGTCTCGATCTGCTGGTCGTCCGCGGCGAGGAACTCGAGCGGGAGGATGTTCACTCCATAGAGGTCGCGCATCTTCTTCGGAATGTCGAGATTCACGATCGGGTCATAGAGATTGTAGGGGCGTCCGATCAACAGGATCGCGGGTTCCCTCGTCTCGGCGAGCTTCTTCATCGCCGCCGCCCCGGCTTCGCGGATCCTTCCCCGGAATCGGGCGAGCGCCTCCTCCGCGGCCGCCAGGGCCTCGGCGATCGCCTTCTTCCGCACTCCCCATGGCCGCAGGGAGCGGTAGAGCGGCTCGATGAGCGCCTCGCGTCCGCCTCGATACCGGATCAGGGGGTGAAGGATCCGGCCGGCTTCCTGCTCGAAGCTGTCCGCCGCGCAGACGATGAACGGAAACGTCGTCCCCCAAGGGCAATAGAAGCTCTGGATGTCCGGGTGCGTCGCCTCCGCGTTCACGTAGTTGGGAACGAAGACGAAATCGGCGTCCGGTATGCGCAGGGCTTCGCGGATGTGCCCGTGCGCCACCTGGATCGGGAAGCAGGGCTCGGCGACCGCGGCCTCGAGCCCCTCGTGGACGATCGAGCGATTCGTCTCGGGCGTGACCCGCATGCCGAATCCGAGCCTGCGGAAGAAGGCGTTCCAGTAAGGAAACCGATCGTGGTAGTAAAGCGCCCGCGGAAACGCGACAACCGCCCGCCCTGTTGAGGCAGGATCGTACTCCTCGAGCGCCCACTCCTTGCGAAGCTTGATCAGGTCATCGATGACCGGCCGGAACTCGACCTTGGCGCGCCGGCGGTAGCGGTCCCCGCACTGATCTCCCCAGTAGGTCTTCTCTCCCTCGACCCTGAACTCCTTCATGTCGCAGCGGTTTTCGCATCCCTGGCAGGTGAACTCACGGATCTTGTAGTCCACCTTTGCGAGGTCCCAGCCCCGGAATCTCGTGCCGGCCTCCAGCGTGCTGGCCTTCTCCCAGGCCAGCAGGGCCGCGCCCACGGCGCCGACCACCCCGTTGTAAGGCGGGACGATGATCTCGCGGTCGAGGACCTCCGCGAACGCCGCCGCGACGGCGTCGTTGTACGCCGTGCCCCCCTGGAAGAAGATCGTTCCCTCGATCCTGCGCCCGCGGACGACGCGGTTGATGTAGTTCGTGGCCACCGAGAGGGCGAGGCCGGCGAGCAGATCGTCGGTCGCCGCCCCGCGCTGCTGGAAGGAGTTGACGTCGCGCTCCATGAAGACGGTGCAACGCTCCCCGAGCCGCAGCGGCCGCGTCGACGACAGGGCGCGCTCGGCGAACTCATCCTTGATGCAGACGCCCAGCTCCTCCGCTCGCTCCTCGAGGAAGGATCCGGTGCCGGCGGCGCAGGCCTCGTTCATGGCGAAGTCGACCACGATTCCGTCCTCGATCCTGATGTACTTCGCGTCCTGCCCGCCGATCTCGAAGATCGTGTTCACCTGGCCGTCCAGCATCGTCCGGGCGATGAACGTCGCGCCCGTCTTGTGAGCCGTGATCTCGTCGTTCACGGTGTCCGCCCCGACGAGTTCGCCGATCAACTCGCGTCCCGATCCCGTCGTCCCGACGGCCACGATCCGCACGCGCCCGCCGAGCTCCCCGTGAAGATCGCCCAGGGCGGCGGTCACGACTTCGACCGGCCTCGCCTGCGTTCGTGTGTAGATCTCGCGGACCATCTGTCCGTCGCGCGTCAGGAGCACGACGTTGGTGCTCACGGAGCCGACATCGATCCCGAGGGCGGCCTCGATCGGGGGGCCGTCTGCTGGAAGGTCGAAGGGGATCACGCGGTCGCGCAGGCTGACCACCTTCTGCATCGAGAGGGGCCGCGTGTGGGGAAGATCGCCGGCGTCGCGCCGGACCTCGCGGAGGTCCTCATAGGTGAGAGATCTGTGCGTGTCGGCCGTCGCCTCTCGAAGCGCGCAGCCTATCGCCGCGTGGGATGCGTGGTGCGTCGGGACCTGGATCCCCCCGTCCAGCTCGAAGACGCGGGCCAGGGACTCGACGACCATCTCGTTCGCCGCGACGCCGCCGACGAAGAGGACCGGCGTCCGCGGCGTCTTCCCCTTGGCCACGGCGGAGCGGAAGTTGCGCGCGACGGTTTCGCAGAGTCCGCGGAGCACTTCCGGCGGCTGGTATCCCTTCTGCTGCGCGTGGATCATGTCGCTCTTCGCGAATACCGAGCAGCGCCCCGCGATCTTGGCGGAGCGATCGGTCGCCCGCGCGATCTTGCCGACCTCTTCGATCTCGTACTGCAGCCGTCCGGCCTGCTGGTCGAGGAACGACCCGGTGCCGGCCGCGCAGTCGCCGTTGGTCTGGTAGTCGACGATGCCCAGGTCGCCTGAAGTCTCGTCCCGGTCGAGAAAGAGGATCTTGGACGACTCGCCGCCTATCTCGAAGAGCGTGCGGACCTCCGGCGCGACCGCCCGCGTCGCCGCGGCCAGAGCGCGGAACTCGTTCTCCTCCGGAAGATGGAAGGCGCCGCGGATCAGGGCGGCGCCCGAGCCGGCGACGCGAATCCCATCCAGGGGGCGTCTGCCGAACTCCTCCATGATCTCTTCCAGCAGGGAGCGGGTCGCGTCCAGAGGCCTGCCCCGGATGCGCCGGTAGGCAGTGACGGCGATCGAGACCTCGTTTCCCCCCGGAAGGCGAACCGCGAGGACTTCGGGATGCCACAGGGAGGAGACCGGCACGCTCCTCGCGATCGAGGCCGCATCCGCGCCCGATCCGAGCAGCGCCGCCTTGATGCTTATTGCGCCCAGGTCGAGTCCCAGGAAGAGCATTCGGCTACCGTCTCCAGTTCCTGTTCAGAGGACAGAATCTCCATCCAAGGCGGGCGGCCAATCCTACGGAGGATAGGGGCCCGGCGTGCCGTCCGCAACCCCCCGGTCGGGCCTGCGATCCGGTCTGCGCCGCTCGATCGCAGCGCTTCACGGGGTCGGGAGCGCCAACGCCAGGAGCTTCGCCTTGTGCGCGAGGTTCGCCGCTCCGCGTATGTCGTCCCTCTCGAGCGCGGCGACGGCCTGGTGGATCAATCCCTGGATCGCGCGCAGCTTCTCGCGATCGGCCTCCCCGGCGGCGCGAGGGGCGGCACGCGACACCCGCGCCTCCGCGGCAGCGAGATCTCGATGCGTCTCCGCCTCGAGCTTCGCCTTCTCCGCCGCCGGAAGCGCGACCGAGACCGATGGCGTGGCGATCTGTGGCGCCGTCTCCGCCTCCTCCTCCGTGTGCGGCTGCGGCTCCGGCGATTCGATCGCCTGTGGCGGCGGCTGCGCAGAGGGCTTTCTCTCCATGACGACCGGTTCTTCGCCCGGCCCAGGGCGAGCGATCTCCGGTTGGGCGACGGGCGAGACCTGCCCCGCGACCGTGTCGACCTGGCTCTCCACGAGCGCGGGCCGGACGGTGAGCGTGATGATCCGGCGCTCCGTCAGCTCTGGAGCGTAGAGCGCTCGCAAGGCGCCGCATCCGCTCAGGAGAGGGCAGATGGCGAAGGCGATGATCGTGGCGCCGAGCGCGCGGCCGTTCGGGATCGCGCGCGACGCGAGATTCCCTCCCCGTCCGAGGCGGCTCTTCGGTCCGATCCGTGTCCTGGTTCTCGTTCTCATGTCAAGCCCGAGCCGCCTTGACGCGTATCGGCAGGCGCAACGTCACGACGGTC
>VGJL01000041.1 GCA_016867495.1 Candidatus Eisenbacteria bacterium
GAGTCGAGAGTTGTCTGCCGCTCACACCCGCCGGGCCTGAGGCTCGGTTGCAAGGGAGAGGTGCGCCCTGGAGAGAGAAGGGTGGAGGCGGGAAGAGGTGGGAGAGCCTATTCTCGCGGGTCCGAGCTCCGGGGCCCATCGCAGCGAAGGCCCGCGGCATCTTCCGCAGCCATCCAGAGAACGGGCCCGGCCTTCAGGGCTCGTTGATTCTTCCTATGAGCTTCTCATCGGCTTCCAAGGAGTTTGCCGGTCTTCTGAATTACAACTAGGACTCGCACACCCCCACCCGGGCACCGGGGGCCCCATGGGGCCACAAAAACCATTGTGCCTGCGCTTGCCGGGGGCTATTTTGGATTCCGCTCGGATAGTTCTGAGGATCCACAGCTCGGCCCGTATCGAAGGATCGCAGCTTGTCCCCGACCTCGAATTGCGGATGCCGAGCAGGGTCTCCGCCCGTCGGTACCGTTCCGTGAGGGGAGGGGATATGGTCATCGCCCTGCTGGGAGTCGCCCGGTCGTTCCGTCACCACGCCGCCCGCCTGCGAGCTGTTCCGCCACTACTGGCCTTCTTAGTCCCACTCCTCGCGGGCTGTGCGGGCAAACGGATCCCGGCCGTGGAGATCTCGTCCAAGCCGTTCGTGGAGATGCAGCGTGTCGCCGTCGGCTGCGACGTCGACACCTCGTTTGTGATGGCCGTGCCGGAGATCAAGTTCCCGGTCTGCCCGCAGGGGGTCGCGGTGGATTCGAGCGGGGCCTGGCTCGGCGCCCTCTGGCTGGAGCCAGGCGGCGGGGGGCGGCAGGAGTTCGCCTCGGTATCTATGGCGAGCGGGGAGGCGACCGGCTGCCTGATCGTCCCCTCGTCGGCGAGCATCCTTGGCATCCGTAAGGGCATCGGGCTCATCCAACTGCCGGGTCGGGTCCTGAGGGTGCAGATGGCGACCGGCGACACGCTGGGCTCGGTTCCGGGCTGGGCCCTGCCGGCTCTGGCCGGCAGCCAATTCGTGTGCCTCTCGGGCAATGGGAAGGTCGTCTCGGGGTATCAGTGGGGCACCGGCGCCGTGGCCTGGCAGCGTGAGCGGTCCGCCGGAAACGGCCTCCTCAACGGCACCTGGCGGGAGGGACAAAAGTACATGCTGCTCGGGACCCACCTGTGGACCGGATCCGTGCCGAACGGTGCGGGCTGGGAACGCGAGGTGGGCACGTCCTCGGCCAACTACACCAAGGTCCTGGCGAAGAACTGCCTGCTCGGCGTCCTCTCGGCCCTGGCTCCCACGCCGATGCCCACCACTTACGGAACCGACAATCCCGACATCACCAGCGGGCTCTTCTCCAATCCGCTGGTCGTCGGCGACCGCGTGCTCTTCGTGAGCAAGAAGCACCTTCTCGCCTTCGACGCCGCCAACGGAAAGGACCTCTGGAGCATCGACCTGGACGGGCGGGACGGAACGTGCGCCCTATTCCGCCTGGATGAAGACCGGTGCGTCGTGGTCGCCTTCGGTCGGCAGCTCTACAACGGTGTATGGCGCGACAACGACAACTCGTACGCCGCCTGTTTCAGCGTGGAGACCGGCGAGGAGCTCTGGTCGTTCCGTCCGGATCAGAGCGACCGGATCGTCCAGGCGCTGGCCACCCCGGGGAGGCTGGCCGTCTGCACCGACAGCCTCGTCCACGTGATCGACAGGAACGGAGCCCTGCTGAGTGAAAGCGTGCCGGCGTTCACGACCCGATACCGCGGCGCGGATACTCCCTGGCGCATGCTCGCAAGCGGAAACACCCTCCTGATGTGCATTTCCGGGGGGAATGCGCGCGCGACGGCGTGGAACCTGGAGGATCTCTCCCTGCTCGGCGACGTCGATGTTGAGCTGGGGACGGTCGTCTCCACGGAGGCCGTTTCCGTCACGGCGGCGCACATCTACAAAGGGACGGCGCCCGTCGTCCCGTTCCCGATGCAGGATCCCGACCACATCTGGTCCGTGCCTTCCACCGGCGACGGGATTGTGGCGGTGGACCGGCGCAGTGCACGCGTGGTCCGCTCGATAAGGTACTCCCACGTGCAGACCATGGTCGGACCGGGCCACGTCCTGCTGCAGAACGAGGATCGCGTGGCGGTGTTCCCGCTCGCCTCGCTCGCGGAAGGGATGCCGGTGCCATGAGGAGGGGAATCGCGCTAGGATTGCTGATCGCGGTGGCGGTCGCCTCGGCCGCCTCCGCGGAGGAAGTGCGGGTCTACTGCAAGGACGGAAGCAGGATCGAAGGCGAACTGCTCAAGCTCTCGGCCGCCGGCGTCCGGATCGATCCCACCGGACCGATCGCCTCCCGGATGGTCGAGGCCGCCCAGATCGACAGCGTGGTCTCGGTGGGCGGGGACCGGCGCCTCCTCTTTCCGCTCGCTGCCGAGGGCGACCTGGGGCAACTCCGGACCGGACACTCGCGCAGCGGCGTCCGGGTCCACCGGCGGTTCACTCTCGCCGGCTACGGGACCTATCGAGCCCCGAAACCCGTGGAGACGCTCGACCCGGAACTCGACGCGAAGCTGCAGGTGGACGGCTCCTTCGGAGCCGGGTTCATGGCGGGGTGGTATCTCCCCACCGGCACCGGCGGCAGCGCCATGCTCACGGACGTGTTTCTCGACGTCGGAATGCTCGGGGAGACGATCTCGGTCACCGTGCCGGGAGGCAGGCTCGGGATCGTGAGCATGAACTATCTGGTCTTGGACCTCGGGCTGCGGCCGATGTTCCCACTGGCCGGGGAGAGAACCCGGCTGTACCTGGCGCCGATGGCCGGGCTCGGCGTGCGGATCACGAACATCCGGGGAGGCACCACCAGCCAGTACGCCTTGTACAGCTCGACTCCCAGCTTCGACGCCTCCGGCGCCTTCCTGTTCGGTGCGGGGCTCGACCTGGTCGGCAGCAGCGCGCTCGGGGCCTCGCTCCGCTGGAAGGCCTCGCAATCGAAGCTGTTCCTGGAACGGAGCGCCTACCTGACGCACGAGATCCAGATCGTCTTCAGCTTCCTGTCCTATGACTGAGCGGGTTAACCGAAAGCGCGCGGCTCCATGCCGAGCGCAGGGGGCGGGAGCCGGCTCGCGATTCCGGTCGGGGTGGGCCTGGCCGGCGCTGGCAGTCGCGCTCTTCCTCTGGACCGATGCCTTCGCCCAGGACATCGTGGTGCGGACGCATCGGGGAAGCGAGGTGCGGGGCACGCTGCTGGCGCTGGACGCGGAGAGCGTCGTCCTCGATCCCGAGGGAAACGTCGACCGCCTCGTCCTGCGCTTGGCCGAGGTCGACCAGGTCGTGCTGAGCGAGGATGGGCGGGTGTTGTACCCGCTGGCGTCCGGGATCCCGGTGACTCCGCGGCGCAACCTCTGGGGCGCCGCCCGGATCCGGCCGGGGAAGCCTTATGTGGAGCTGTCTGGCTCCTGGGGATGGCGGCGCCCGGTCTCGATCACGAAGCTGAACTACCCGGTCGGCGACGGGACGTCGGTGCCGATTGAGTTCGCGTTGTCGGAGGGTGGGGGCCCGGAGGGTTCTGTGGCCGCGTTGTTTCCGGTGGCCGGCGGAGCGCTACGCATCGGCCTCGCCGCGGAGGTGGCGCGGGCGGAGGCGGACTTCCGGATCGAGGTGCCGGGCGTGGAGCCATCCTCTCTGGACGGAAATCTTACCCGCGCGGATCTCTCGCTCATCGCCAGCTTCCCGGTTACGCGCGGCGGCCAGGTCCTGCTGGACGTCGCTCTCGGCGCGGGTCTGTGGAAGCTCGCCGGCAGCTCGCGGACGGCGTCCGAGACCGGCGGAACGGAGATCTCGAGCTACGAGGAGAAGCACATCGCCTACTTCGCTGAAGTGCAGCCGGAGCTTCTGGTTGTCCGGAACGTCGGCCTGTTCGCTTCTCTCCGGCTCACCAATACCGAGATCAGCGACCTGGCCGTGCTCGATGAGAACGAAGACCTGTTGTACATCGACATTCCGCGTTTCACCGCGACTGAGGTCCGCGTCGGCGGGCGCATTCACC
This sequence comes from Candidatus Eisenbacteria bacterium, assembly GCA_016867495.1. NCBI lineage: Bacteria > Candidatus Eiseniibacteriota > Candidatus Eiseniibacteriota bacterium. The sequence goes on from VGJL01000041.1 coordinate 4,008, forward strand.
TGCCGATCGACTAGAAGAGGACCGGCTGGCCCGTTCGGGCGCGGCTGTCGCTGAAGGAGATGACCATGAGGCATCCGGCAAAGTCCGTTCGTTTCGGTGCACTCCTGCTGTTGCTCGCCGGTTCGGTGTTTCTAGGGGTCGGCCGGGGAGCGGCCCGTCCGCTTCTGGGGAATTCGGGGATCACCGACGCCGTGATGCGGAACGACTGGGCGGATGTGCTGCAGCGGCTCCAGGCGGTGCCCGTCGACACTCTCGACATTCCGTCCGGCCTCCTCTCGGCGCACGCTCTCCTCGCCCTGAACCGCTGCGACGAAGCGGCCGCCCGCTTCCTGTCCTTCAGTGCGTGGCGCGAGGACACGTCGTGGAGGGACTTCACGGCGGACCTGGCAGCGGCACAGCCGGGATCGGCGACCGCCCACTACCTGGCCGGCGACGCGCTGGCGCGCCTGGGCGACACCGCCGGAGCACTGAAGGAGCTCGACCTCGCCGTGAGCCAGGATTCCACCTGCTGGCTGGCCCGCAACGCTCGGGGCGTGCTCCGCGCCGTCGACTACCAGGGCCGTGAGGATCCGGCGGCCGACATCGAGATCCTGCACGCGGCGCTCGCCGACTTCCGCCGCGTGTCTCGGGATCGTCCGGAGTTCCTGGATGCCTGGCTGAACCGGGCGATCACCCACCTCACCGCTAACCAGTTCGAGGGCGCCCGCGAGTGCTTCGACCGCGCCGCGTCGTTGAGCCGGGGGTGCGCGCTCGCCGACAACGGCCGTGCGGTTCTGCGGCTCCACAGCGGCGACCTGGAAGGGGCCAGGCGCGACATCATCCACGCCGATTCGCTCCTTCCCGGCTATCCGTACATCGTCGTCAACGCCCGTTCGATGCTCGCCGGCGATTCCGAGACGGGGGATCCCCTGTTCCGGATCGCGCGCCTGGACAGGGCGATCGCCGCGGACAGCACCCGTGGCTGGTCCAGCGCGACCTGGGCCGACTTCGGGAGGGAATTCAAGGATTTCGGCCTAAACACCCTGGCCTCCGTGGGGGGGATGATGGGCGGGGACCCGAGCGCAATCTACAACAGCTGGGACAGAACCTTTGACAGCGCTCGGAATCTCGGCAGCTTCGACTACAGCACTATGTTCGGCGGCGTCTATCTTGACGTCCAGATGCTCGAGGGGACGCGCAAGGTAGCGGCCACCTACGCACTCGGCTACGGGTGCGCCCGCTAAAGACGCCCGGCCCGGCGTTCCGCCGTGCGGGCCTGGCCGCGGTCCTGCTCCTGGGCCCAGCCGCGGCGTCGCACGTCCAGGCGCGGGAGTATGTCTGCTTCTCGCTGGTCCGCGCTCACTCCCTCCTGCAGAGCGAGGTGCTAGCGCCGCCTCTACTCGCCGAACTGGGCTTCATAACGCGCCCGAAAGGGATCGTGGTGGACGCCAGCCGCGGCGACGTCGTGGTGGTGGGGGTGCGGGACCCTGACTCCCCGGCGATCCTTCTGGACGATCTGGTGGTCGCGCTACGCGTGGCCCGCGTGGAGAAGGTCGCATATCCCGGCCTGAGCATCGAGCCCGCGCCCTGGCACGCGGATCCCTGGGAGCACCGCGTCATCTACACCGGAAAGATCGAGGGAACGCGGCTGGGGCTCGTGTGCTACGAAGCCGACGTCCTGCTCAAGAAGATGTGCCTGGGGACCGTTCCGACCGGTTCTCCGGATGTGATCAGTCCGTGGGTTCTGGGAGCCTGCTACCGGCCTGCCAGGCGGGAGGAGGAAGGGGGGACGAAGACCTACTTCTACCCGCTGGGGGTGGCCGTGTCGGTCGTTGGCAACGCGGCCTACCTTCAGGCGGACCGCATCACCGTCCAGTGCGGCACCCAGAGCGGCCGTCCCGCCGACCCCCCCCTGGCCCGGTTTCTCCTCGACCTAAACGAGCATTTCGACGAGGTCGCCTCCTATCACACCGTCCTGGAAGACCTCCGAAATGTGTGCTGTCTCTATGCGCTGGCCCGCGGGCTCCAGAAGGTGACGGCATGCCCTGACCTGGGGTACTGGCTCCGGGAGTACCGGCCGGCCCGGGTCCCGACGCCGGAGTGGACGCCGGTCATCGCCCGGGGCGTGCGCGGCCTCTCGTCGCACCGCGTATCGGCGGGGAAGATCGAGGTGCGGGCCGAAGCGGAGTACCTCGAGGACGGGGATGCGGTGGCGCTGGCGCGCATCGTCCTGGAGAGCCGCCCGGCCGGCGACCCCCTGGTGTGGAGCTTCGCGATCCGGGGCGACTCGCTCACCACGGCTGGCGATTCGGACGAGGCGGCCGCCATAGAGGCCGAGTCGCGCGCCCGCTTCCAGGCTGCGCGGGAGGAGGCCGGCGGGGCCGTGGCGCTCGAGTGCTCGCCGACGCTCCTGGGGGAGCCCGTTATGGGCACCCTAGGGCATTCCGCCGACGCTCGCGCGTGGATGGCCCTCGGCCTGGCTCGCGAGGCGCAGGGCCGACGGGCGGAGGCATCCGAGGCCTACCGCCGAGCGATCGGGCACGGCTCTCCGGCGGCCGTGCACCGCCGAGCCTACGAGCGCTGGCTCCGTCTCCGCAGCGCTCTGGGGCTGGAGCCATTCGATCGCCTTCCGCCGGGCTTCGGACCGTTTTCCCCGTGCGTCGTCACCGCCCGGCTCGAGTCGCTGCCGAGGCTGGCCGCCAGCCAGGCGCTCATGCCCGACTCCCTCAAGAAGCTCGGATACCATGACGCGCTGGCGGTGCCGCTCCGGGGCTTCCTCTCGATGGCACTTACGAACCGGGTGCGGTGCGGCCTGTCGGCTACCCTCGACCTTCGCTCGAATCTCGCGCTGACCGGGAAACGTGCGCCGCTTGGTTCCGGCCCCGACAGCGTGGACTTCCAGAACCGGACTCGGGGGATCTATGTCATGCCGGGATCCCTCGAGCTCGCCGCCGAGTACCTCGCCCTCGACGGCATGTGGTCGTCGCCGTACTTGCTGGCCGCGGCCTCGTTCTCCCGGTCCACCGGCACACAGCCCCTGGTGGCGTACTATCCCTTCCTGCGAAAGGGCTGGAAGGTCATTCCGCGGACCGCACCGGCCCGGCACGCCGCGACCGGATGGTCGCTGGCGATGCGGTTCGAGCAGCCGGTGCGGCTGGGGAGCTGGCTCTGCCTGCAGGCCTTCGGCTCGGGGTACGTTTCCGGCGTTCGCGAACCCACAGCGGGCCTGGACTTGACGTACCGCTCGATCCTGGCCATGAGCCCGGATGCGTACGAGTACGGGATCGGAGGTCGCTTCCGGGTCCAGGACGTCCGAGCGGGCGGAACGGCCGAGGAGGCCAGCGTGCATGCCGCCTTGGCTCGCAACGCCGGTGGGGTCGGGCGGAGCCTCGAGCTCGCGCTGTTCCGGCTTCGAGAGCCGAAGGAGCGACCCACGCTGTACGTCACCGTGTCGCTGGAGTTCGCCTTCGCTCTTGCCGAGACATGGAGGTGGCTGTGAAGCGGTGGGCGATCGTTATCCTGGTCGCGGCGGCCGGCGTTTCCCTCCGGGCGGCGGAAACAGCCGCCAAGGGACCGCCCGCCCGCACGATGCGGCCGCGGCAGGTCGTCCTGTTGGAGAGGTTCTTCACTCATCCATCGGACCTGCAGGTCCTCCAGACCTATGGGATGGGGAGAGGAATCGGACTCGCTGCGGTCTTCCTTCATCCGCGGCGGCCGTGGCAGGTTGAGTTCTCGCTCCGGCACACGGAACTGGCTTCCGAAATCGCGTTCCTGGGACGCCTGCGAACCGACACGATCACCCTCGGCGTCGGATGCCGGATCGCCGAATTCCGCCGGCCGGTATGGATCGGTCTGACACTGGCCGCGGGAGCGGGGGGAGTGCGGGTCGCAGAGACCACGGTCCCGACCCTCCTCCTGGATCCCGGGCCGGCGGGCGGCCGCACCCGTGCCTCCCGGCTTCTGCCGGAGTACTCGGTCGAGCTCGATATGACGGTACGGATCGCGCGGTGGATCGGCCTGGTGGGGCGCTTCGGGGCCAGGCACGCGACGCTTCCGGCAAGGGAGACCTCGTTCCTGCAGGACGTCTCTGTGGAAGGCACCCATGTCGGCGTGGCCGTCGCGATCTTCCGGTGACGATCGCCAAGTCGAGGTCATCGTCCGCGTCGCCCGGCCGTGGCGCGGCTAGAAGTCGAAGCCCAGATCCACCTCCCGGATCTGATTGTGCAGGACCATGGCATTCCGGCGGCGCGCGCTCGTCGCGGAACCTCCGATGTTGCCCACGTACCAGCCGGCCCCGATCGTTCCGGTCAGCACCGCGGCGGCATGCTGGTCGTGTTTCCATGCCTCTGCCGTTCCCCAGATCAGGAGCCCATTGACGATCAGGGCGCTCAGACCGGTCCGCGGGTAGCCGGAGTACACGTAGCCCAGCCCCGGAACGACGGCGAGGATCCCCGCAAGGGCAGGCCTTCGCTGCGCCAGGGTCCGGGCCCCCAGTGCCTTCCGGCGGCAGAGCTGCGCGCTCTCGAAGAGCTCGGAGGTCGTATCCACGGTCCCGAACGTCTCCGCTGCTCGGCGCCAGTCGAGCTCCCGGGCATAGCTCAACCCGGTGACCATGGCCGCCCGGTGGGCCAACTCCGCTGCGCCGGCGGAGGATCCCCAGGGGATCCGGGCCAGATGCGCGCGCGCCTGGGGCCAGTTCTCCTCGCGGAAGTAGCTCCGTCCGATGAGGTACTCCCTCCGGATCCCCAACGGCGTGGTCGAACTGGCGGGCAGCTCCTCCGCGAGATGGCGAGCTTCCGCGTACTCCCCCAGTCGGTAGAGGCACTCCGAGGCCAACTCGACGGCGGCGTCATGGCCCGGAGCATCCGGGAAGTACGCGAGGGCGCGGCGGTACTCCACCAGAGCACTCCGGTAGTCGCCCGCGAACATGAGGGCGGAGGCGAACCGCAGGATGCGGTCCTGCCCCGGAAATGGCATCGAGGGAATCGGCGGCGGAGCCGGCTCCATATCCGGCGAGGTATCCGTTTGAACCTGCGGCTGTGCCTCCGGGTGGGCACCTGATGCAGCCTCTGGTTGGGTGTCTGATGCAACCGCTCGTTGGACACCGGCTTGGGCCTCGGGATGAAGTGCCGGCCCGGTGGAAAGGGCGGGTGTAGAAGCCTCTCGCGAAACCGGAGGGGGGTCCATGAACCGGATCCTGCCGCCGGTCTCCATGACGGGGTAGTAGCTCAGGTCGTGACCGCAGCGGCACAGGCGATCGGCCGTGAGCACGAAGGCGGTCAAAGGGCTGCGGTTGCGCAATGCGGCCAGCCCGTATTCGGAACAGGATGGATACATCGAGCACGAAGTGCCCCGGCCAGGGCTGACGCAGGCCTGGTACGCCCGGATCAGGCGTGTGCCTAGATACTGGTAAGGCGACTCCGCGCCGATCTCCACTGGCCGGTGATCCGCAGCGAAGGATCTCGCCGGAAATGCCTCGTGCACCGGATGCCGCACGGCGATCGCCGCGGCCCCCGTGAGGGAGATGTCGCCGAGTGACGGTGTCAGGCAGGAGCACGTCAGGCATCCTGCCGCGATCCACATCAGACACCGGCTGCCTATCATGGATCAGAACATCCCCCCTGCAGCGCCCGTGTCGTTGTCGCTCCCACCGTTCCTGTGCCCTGCCGACGTTCTTGTGCCCTTGCGGGAGCAAGTGGCAGCTCGAGGCGGGTAGACCGGACTCGCCCGTCTTCGCCCCACACACACGACGACGAAGTGTAGCCGACTGCGGCCTCGCTCGCCAGAGCCTCCGTGGCGCGCAGCCAGCGATCGAGTTGACAACGATGGCTCCGTCGCCGGCCATTCTCCTCGACCGTGACGGATCTCCCGAACTGCCCGAAGATACCGTCGTTGCCGTGGACCTGAAAGCGCGGGGCATCGTTGCAGGCAGTGGCTTCCCGGATCTGCTGCTTGACCCAGGCCACGGTGGGGCTCGTTGTCGTTCCCACAAATGCCATCCACGTTGCTGCGCTTGCCGTTAGCCTGACGGCTCGAGGGGCTCAGCGTCATACTTCTCACCATGTTCCGCACCTTGGTCTCCGTCTTTCAATCCGAACGGGCGCTCGCCGTCGAGAACCTCGCCCTTCGGCACCAACTCGCGGTTCTGCAACGAGCTTCGAAGAAACCTCGCATCGGGAAAGGTCCCGGATTTACTGGAGATGGAGTAACCGGCTGCAGAAACAGGGCAGGCCGCAGGCAGTCCATGAGGTCCGGGCCTTTGTCCGTCAGATATCGGAATCGAATCCACTCTGGGGCGCCCCTCCCATCCACGGCGAGCTGCTGAAGCTAGGGATCGAGGTCTGCCAGGCGACGGTGACGGAGTACATGGTGCGTCACCGGATGCCGCCGACCTAGAGCTGGCGGGCCTTCCTGGGGAACTGCGCCCAGCACATCCTCTCGATCGACTTCTTCACGGTCCCGACAGTGAGATTCCGGGCGCTCTTCGTCCTGATCGTCCTGAGCAATGACCGGCCGCGAGTGCTTCACTTCAATGTAACGGCACCGCCGAGCGCAGCCTGGACGGGATAGCAGATGATCGAGGCGTTTCCGTGGGATACCGCGCCGAAGTACTTGCTGCGGGACAGGGACGGTACCCACGGAGCCGACTTCGTCGGTCGTGTCGAAGGCATGGGGATCGAGCAGGTAGTGTTCTCGGCCCGCTCGCCCTGGCAGAATCCGTATGTCGAGCGCCTGATCGGCTCGACTCAGCGAGAGTGCCTAGAGCACGTGATCATCATCAGCGAGAGGCAACTTCGCGGGGGTGCTTCCCGAAGCCGCACTCCTGGGGCGCAGCTCCTGCGGCGGGTGCTTCATGCGGACGCTCATCGAGAAGATCCTCCGGCATCTCGGGCTGCCGTGCACAGCGCCCCCCGTCTCACTCCCTCGTCACGGCCTATGGCAGCCGCCGCTGGATCTTCTTCCCCCACGAATGCAGACGGATGTCGGCGGGCAGGGAGAGGACGTCGCCACCGAAAGCGGCGCCTTGGCGGAGGCTGCGGAGCATGGCTCGTCCACCCGATCCCCGCCTTGAGACTTGGGCAGGACGGACGGGAGAGGCGGATGCAGACGCGGTCCCGTGTGCGCCCCGCCGAGGATCCGTCCTCACGAAGGCGAGTCGAGAGTTGTCTGCCTCCCACACCCGCCGGGCCTGAGGCTCGGTTGCAGGGGAGAGGTGCGCCCTGGATAGAGAAGGGTGGAGGCGGGAAGAGGCAGGAGAGCCGATTCTGGTGGGTCCGAGATCCAGGGCCCATCGCAGCGAAGGCCCGCGGCATCTTCCGCAGCCATCCAGAGACCGGGCCCGGCCTTCAAGGCCCGTTGATTCTTCCTATGAGCGCATGGCCAGGTTTCCCGTTCGGATCAAGCACGCCATGCTTCCCTGGATAACTCTTCGCGAGTCGCTGCGCGCGCGTGAGCGGGGTGGAGAGGACGCGCAGGACGCCGCGGCCACAACGGAGGAGGCGCGCGGGTGAGGGAATCGTGCGGGAGGAACTCCGACTCCGGCGTTCGGATCACCGAGGGTGGGATCCGTCAGGTTTTGCGCCCCGTGACCGATCCCGAGCTCGGTCTGTCGATCCTTGATCTCGACCTCCTCTACGGGATCGGCATCGATCAGGATGCCGGCGAGGTCACGGTCACCATGACGCTGACCAGCCAGATGTGCCCTACGGGACCTCAGATCCTCGGCGCGACGGTGAAGGCGGGTCGCCGCGCCCCCGGCGTTCGGAAGGCCAAGATCGAGCTCGTTTGGGAGCCTCCCTGGGATCCGCGCAAGCACGCGTCTGAGGATGGAAAGGCGTTTCTCGGGATCTGGGATTGACCTAGGGCGCTGGCGAGGCAGCGCGCCCGCTCGCCTCTCGAATCCGATCAGGGCCGTCTACAGAAGCTCCGCCACCAGGAAGGCCCGATCGTCGTTCTGGGGCATCCTCTGGGTGTGGTCGAGGAGCGCCTCCTCGAGCCTGTCGCGCGCCTCGGCCGGACGAACGCGCAGGCAATCCTCGATCAGCCTCCTATACCCGGGCGTCTCGCTGAGGTGAATGTCCTCCGGCGAGGTCGCGTCGCCGAACCCATCCGTGCTAAGGAAGATTCTCGTTCCTTCTTGGCGCGCGAGTGTGGAGCCGGCCCGCTCGGGATGATCGGGGAGGGGGAGGTTCAGCGGGATTCCCTCGCTCTCGATCGGGAGGATCTTCCCGTCCGGCGTCCGCAGGATTCCCGGCGGATGTCCCGCGCCGCAGTAGCGGATCTCGCCCGCGGTCAGGTCGTCGATCAGGAGGAACGCCGTCAGGAAGCGATCTCGCGTGAGGTTGTGAAGGGCGAGATCGAGGAGATGGAGCACCCTGCCGGGGTCCCTTTCCTGCGCCGTCAACATATGGAGTTGCGTCTTGACGACGCCCGTGATCATCGACGCCGACGCGCCGTGCCCCATGACATCCGCGGCAAGGAGCGCCGTGCCCCCTCCGGGTAGAGGCCAGTAGTCGATGAGATCGCCGCTCAACCGAGCGCTCGGGACGTAGAGGGCCGCGACCTCGATCCGGTTGCCGCTCCACTCGTGCGGGGGCAGAAGGGCCTGCTGGAAGACCCTCGCGCTCTCGAGGTCGTCCTCGAGCTGTCTGGCATGCTGCTGGAGCCTCTCCTCGAGGATCTGCGTCTCGGTGATCCGATCGACGAGCGTCTCGAGGATCGACGCGGAGAAGGGCTTTCGCAGGAAGAAGAACGCCTTCCGCCGGATCGAGCCGAGAAGCGCCTCGTCGGGATCCTTCGCCGAACCGGTCATGATGACCACGTCGGTCGATGGGCTGACCACTTTGATGGCCGCCAGCAGCTCGAGTCCGCTGATCCCGGGCAGGCGGAAGTCGACGAGCGCCACGTTGAAGTGTTGCTCCCCGATCATGTCGAGAGCCTCCTCGCCGGATCCCGCCTCGATCACCTCGTACTGGGGCGAGAGGATCCGCCGGGTCGCGTAGCGCATCCCCGGCTCGTCGTCCACGACGAGGACGGTGCGAAGCTCCTCGTTCAAGATCTCCCCGGGTCTGTCCGGCGTCATGTCTCGCCTCGTCCCTTCCCTTCACGCGCGGTCCCGTCCCGGCTCGAGGGATTCCCGGCCGTCCCGGCCCGCATCCGTTCTTCGCCTTGGATCCCTGACACAGCCGTCTTCGAGGAGGCAGCCTCCACAGCCGAATCGGCGTCCAATCTCCGGTAGAGCGGCAGGCGAACGTGGGCGGTGGTCCCCTTTCTCTCCTCCGAATCGAGCCAGATGGCGCCGTCGTACTCCCAGACGATCGAGCGGCAGATATCGAGGCCGAGTCCGGTGCCGCCCTGCTTCGTCGAGTAGAAGGGTTCGAAGACGCGGGGCAACAGGGACGCCGGGACTCCCCGCCCGGTATCGGCGATCGAGAGGCGGATCGCCTGTCCCTCGCCGTCCTTCTCGATCCAGACGCGAACGGTGAGCTGTCCGCCGTCCGGCATGCTTTCCTTCGCGTTGTTGAGGAGGTTCAGGAGGAGCTGCTCGATGTCCTGACGGCGGGAGTGGACGCGCGGGAGCCCCTGCGCGATCTCCCGGGTCACGCGGATCCCCTGCGTCCGCAGCCCCCGCGAGAGGAGGCTCAAGACCTCGTCGACGCTGTCGGCGATCGAGACCGGCTGCGCCTCCTCAGCGGATCCGCGCGCGAAGGAGAGGAGTCCCTGGAAGATTCTGAGAGAGCTGCTGACGTATTGATCCAGCGTCGCGAGGTCGGTCTTGAGGTCGTGGGTGTCGATCCTCCCCGCCTCGACGTCCCGCCTGAGAGTCTGAAGGAGGGGCTGGATGACGCCGAAGGCGTTGTTGAGATCGTGCGAGATCGCCCGGGCCAGCTCGCCGAGGGCGCTCCGTTTCTCCGCGTCGAGGAGTCTGTTCTCCTGCTGGCGGAAAAACTCGGAGTGGAGGGCCGTGGCCGAAACGATCTTGATAAAGGAGTCGATCGTCTCCCTGTCCTCGCTGACGAGGGCGTTCGGCATGAGCGATCGCACGGCGAGCAGCCCCACGGTCTCTTCGCGCTGGCGGAGCGCCGCGAGGAGGACGGAGCGCGCGGGAGGCGCGCCGGGCTCGAGGGCCTCGAGATGCGCGAGCAGTCGGGAGGGGAGGGCGGCATCCGCCGACGTAGGATCGAGCAGGACCGCTCCCGAGAGAGAGGCGACGAAGTCCCGCTCCATCCGATCGAGCGAGAACTCCGCGCCGATCCGCATGCTCTTGCCCTTCTTCCACGCGATCGTTTCGGCCCGCACCGCCAGGCGCAGGCTCTCCCGATCGAAAGTGAGGACCGTTGCGCTGTGATCGTAGTGAAGCAGCCGCTTCAGGCCATGGAGCACCTGATAGAGGATGTCGGCGGGGCGATGCTGCAGGAGGACCTTTCGGACGATCCTCTCCCGGATCTCGAAGATGCGCTCCCTCTCCCGGTGGGTGATGTGCCGCCCGAGGATCTCCGCCACGTCGATCCCGAGCTTCGCTTCGGCGCGGCCGAAGGCGCGGCCGGGCCGGAGGAAGGCGAAGACGCCGATCGGGTGCCCTCCGCTCTCCACCACCGTGAGGAGGAGTCTCGGATCTCCGGGGGATTTGCGGTCGCGGGCGAACTGCTGCGCCTGCTCGCGCAGGGCGGAGAGCTTCGTTCGCGCGTGCAGCTTCTCGCCCCGCGGCGTCCATGAGAGGTAGTACGTCGCCTCGACCTCGAAGCCGCGCACAAGGCGGAAGACGAAGCCGAGGTCGGCGCCCAGGACGGGTCCCAGGCCACGGTGCACGTGGCGCAACAGGCGGTCCGGCTCCTCGTCCGGCGCGAAGCGCTCCAGCTCCTGGGCGACATGAAGAGAGAAGGCGAGGTTCTCCGCCCGCTTCCTGTGGGTGGTCTTTGGCAGTGGTCCTTTCCTTTCTTCGGCGCTCCGTCAGGGTTCGGCTGGACGACGCAAAGCAAGCACGGCCGATCGTAGCATCGGGGGAGCGAACCCTCAAGACGGCGCTGATATGAACGGGTTAGATCTGTCTCCGGACGCCGGGACAAAAGCGATGACAAGGATGCGCGCGCGGGATCATATTCTTCTCCGGACGCCCGGCGGCGCTCCGAGGACAGGGGCTCCCGCCGCGCGGCCTCCAGGAGGAAGCATGATGCGAATCGTTTCCCTGTTGCTGATTGCGGCGGCCGCGAGTCCCGTCTGGTCCGCGCCGGCCGTCCGCTTCGCCGTGGTCGCCGATCAGACGGGAAGCGCGATGCCCGGCGTCTATGATTCCGTCCTCGCGGAAGTGGCGCGGCTCGATCCGGACTTCGTCGTGACCGTCGGCGACCAAGTCGAGGGGTATCTGGGATCGGACACCGTCGCGCTCGGCGCCGAGTACGACCTTCTCGCGGCGCAGTTCGACCGCGCGTTCGGACGCAGGGCCCGGGAAGAGACCTTCCTGATCCGCACGCCGGGCAACCACGACATCACGACCGACGCAGCGGAGCCGGTGTGGCGATCGAGGGTCGGCCCGCCCTACAGGCGCGTCGACGCGGCGGGCGTGACGGTCCTCGTCCTCGACAACTCGCGCGCGGGCGAAGCCGATCCGATCGCCCCGGATCAGGTCCGCTTCCTCGAGCGCGAGCTCTCGGGCGTCCGGCCGGAGGATCCCGTCCTCGTGCTGATGCACAAGCCGTACTTCAGCCAGACCGTGTGGGAAGGGAGGGATGATCCGCTTCACCCGATCCTTGTGAAGAAGGGCGTCGATGCCGTCCTGGCCGGGCACTGGCACGACTATGTCTATGAGCCGAGAGACGGCGTGCTCTACGTCGTGTGCGGGTCCTCCGGAGGGGCGGTCGACAGTCGGGACTTAGCGAACGGCAAGTTCGTCGGCTTCCTCTGGGGGACGATCCGGGAGGGGAAGGTCTCGATCACGCCGATCTCCCTCGGGAGCGTCCACCCTGCGGACCTCTTCAACGCGGCGGAAAACCGGATCCTCTATCGCTTGACGGCGAGCGGCATCGAGGTCACGCCCTACTCTTTCGAGGAAGGGGCCGCGTCGATCCGCGTCTCCCTTCCCGAGGACATGGTCGTCGCGGGAGCCGACTCGATTCGCTGGAAGGTGCCCGAGAACTGGTCGGTCGCGCCTCTCTCGGCTCCTTTCGCCGCGGCCACGGGCGCGCGATCCGCCTCGTTCGAGGTTCGCTGCAGCGCGATCCCCTTCCCCTTGCCCTCTCTCTCGACGACGGTCCGCTTCGGGAGGGAGAAGTCGTGCGCGATCGAGCTTCCCCTGAGGATCCAGCGGACCGCCCGCTGCGGGGGGGCGAAGGGGATCCGAGTGGATGGGGCGATCTCTCCAGGCGAATGGGAGGAGACCGGCGCCGAGACGATCTTCATGTCGCCCGAGGCCGGGCCCTCCGGAGCGGACCCGGCGGAGTTCCTCTTCGCGAGCGACGCCCGCGGAATCTACTTCGCCGCGCGCTGCGTGATCGGAAGGGATCATCCCTGCGTCGCCGAGATGAACGGGCGGGACGAGCCGATCCACCGCGAGGACTGCGTAGGCTGGTTCCTGGCGAGCGCCGACTCGGTCATCCACCAGATCTACGTGAATCCGAACGGAGCGGTCTTCGACGGCCGAGGGACGATGCGCGGCGGCACCATGAACATGGACTACGGATGGAACGGTGAGTACGAGGTCGGCGCGAGCCGGGGCGAGGATCAGTACTCGGTCGAGATCTTCGTCCCCTTCAAGAACCTCGATGTCGGGGAGAGGGTGAAGGAGCTGAAGGTCAACTTCCGCCGCAAGCAGCCGGCCCTCAAGACCACGAGCGACTGGATGCCGGTCTCCTTCGATCCCAAGCTCCTCGGCCGGCTCGTACTCGGGGGCTAGGATGGCGAGCGTCATCGGGACGATCTTCAGGGTCGCGACCTGGGGGGAGAGCCATGGCGCCGCCGTGGGCGCGGTCGTCGACGGATGCCCGCCGCGCCTGCCGATCACGTCGGAGGAGATCGAGCGACAGCTCCTCCGCCGCCGCCCGGGCCAGAGCGAGCTGACCACGCCCCGGGGCGAGGAGGACCGCGTGGAGATCCTCTCGGGGGTCTTCGAGGGGCGCACGCTCGGCACTCCGATCCTCCTGCTCGTGCGCAATCGGGACGCGAAGACGGCGGACTACGAGCCGCTCAGGGACCTCTACCGCCCGTCGCATGCCGACTACACCTACCAAGCGAAGTACGGAATCCGGGACTGGCGCGGAGGCGGTCGCGCCAGCGCGCGCGAGACGGTCGGCCGCGTAGCCGCCGGCGCGATCGCCGAGAAGCTCCTTGCGGTCGCTCTCGGGATCGAGATCGTCGCGTGGGCGGCGCAGATCGCCGATATCGTCGCGGAGGTCGACTCCGATCGGGTGACCAGGGAACTGGTCGATTCGCATCCGACCCGTTGCCCCCAT
>VGJL01000042.1 GCA_016867495.1 Candidatus Eisenbacteria bacterium
GCCGGACGCGCCTAGCCTGCCGCCCATGGCATCGACTCCGGCGGGAAAGGGTCCGATCCGCGTGCGCCGGATCGCGGAGAGGGATCGCGAGGCCGTCAAGCGGATCCTCTTCCGCCGCTGGGGCCCCCCTGGAGTGGTGAGCAGGGGACGGCTCCACGCCGCGCACGAGCATGCCGGCTTCCTGGCCGAGGAGGGCGCGAGAATCGTCGGCCTCGTGACGTACGAGACGAGGCGGGGCAGGTGCGAGGTCGTGTCGCTGGATGCGCTTCGCCGGGGGGGAGGAATCGGCACGAGGCTTCTGGCCGCGGTCGAGAGACGCGCGCGTTCCCTCGATTGCCGTGAGGTCTGGCTCATCACGACGAACGACAACCTGCGGGCCCTCCGCTTCTATCAGCGTCGGGGCTACGAGATCCGGGCGGTCCACTCGGGATCGCTCGAAGCATCCCGGCGGATCAAGCCATCCATCTCGCGCATGGGCATGCATGGAATCCCGCTTCGCGATGAGATCGAGCTTCGCAAGTCCCTCTAGAATCGGGGGAGCCGGGCGAACGTGATGGACGGCCCGTTCGAGACGATCTGGCTCATCCGGGAGCTTCTGTCTTCGCGCCTTGCCGCGGACGAGAGTCCCGGCGACGCGGCGACCTGGATCGATCTGGACGCGGCCCTCGGAGAGGCAGGGGCGACGCTCTCGCCAGGGGAGACGGCGCTGCCGCCGCGGCTCGTGGGACAACTCCATCGCTGGCGGCTGGCCGGCATCCGCCCGCTGCTCGCGACCTGCACGGTCGATCCGGAAATGCCCCGGTCTCAGGCGCGCGCGGCCCTCCTGGAGATCGACGCGCTCACGGGGGGGGGACTCGACGGAATCCGCGCCCTCTTCGGGCTCGGGAAGCGAACGCGCGATGCCTCATCGAGTCCGCTGCCGGCAACTCAGACGCCTGCGATGGCAGCGGAGGCGGAAGCGGCGGAGGCGATAGCGGCGGAGGCGATTGCAGCGGAGGCGATAGCAGCGGAGGCGAAGCGACCGCGACGCGCGGAGCGGCTCCGGCGCGTCAGGGGCGCTCTTCTGGGTCTCGCCGCCGGGGATTGCCTCGGGGCTCCGGTCGAGAACTGGACGGCCGAGAAGATCGCGCGGATTCATGGTCCATTCCGGGACTTCGTCAGCGGCCGCGGGTGGGGTCCCGGGCATCCGACCCGCGAGACGACGCTCGCCCTCATGTGGTTCGGCGAGATCGCTGAGGGGCGAACGGTGCACGCCGCCGCCGATCGGAACCGGCTCGGGGCCGCGCTGGCCGGATGGGTCGCCGCAAGGCCCCGGGACTTCGGGCATCTGACCCGCGGGATCCTGAGATCGTACGGTACGGCCGCGCCCGTGCCCTCGGCGCTCTCGGCCTGGGAGAGGGCGCGACGGACGCCGGAGTTCAACGGCGCCCTCTCTCGCGCCGCCGCCATCGGGGCCGCCCTCCACGAGGATCGGGATCTCTGCCTGGCCTCCGCATGCGCCGCCTCTGCAATGACTCACCCGGCGCCCGTCTGTCTCGCCGCCGCCATCGCCCTCGCCGAGGGTGTCGCCGCGGCCGTCCGGGACGAGAGTCCCCTCGAGGCGGCGATCAGGATCACGTGGGAACAGCGCGTCAGCATGGCGCTCGATGAGGTCGCTGGCGGCTGGTCGCCGGGAGGAGCGGAGTGGAGCAGCCATGATCGCGGCCATGTCCTCAACACGCTGCGCGTGGCCTTCTGGGCCGCTCATCAAAGGCGGCCGATGGAGGACCTTCTCTTGGAAATCGTTCACCATGGAGGAGACGCCGACACGCACGCGGCGGCCGCAGGCGCGCTGCTCGGCGCGCGGGATGGCCCCGAAGCTCTTCCCGAGAGATGGATCGCAGCGCTGAGAATCAAGCCGGTGGTCGAGTCGCTGATCGAGAAGGTCGGCCGGGGCTGAGCAGTCTGTAGATGGATCGTGAGCGGGGGATCGTCGGTCCGGCCGCGAATGCAAGAGGACGGGCGGAGGTGTCATGCAAAGATGCCATTCCTTGTCCGCCCGTCCACAGCGGGTGAGACCAGCCGACCCTCCGTGGGGCACCAGGGGGGAACCTAGACGTGCCCCACGTGAGGAGTCGGTCAGTCTCCCACGTTCGAACTTCTTGGGGTGATGCCGGGATCGTCGATCGTGCGAAGTTTACAACGCAGCCACCCGCAACCGTGGCATTGTACCACCTAGTAGGTATCTGTCAAGTGAATTCCGTCTCGAGCCCATCGACTCCTAGAGGGCCTTATGGCCATCTAACTCCATGATGGGCAATCGAATATGTCTATCATCACGGGCCGACTTCCCCTCGAGGAGTCTCGTGTAGTCCTTCGCCAGCCAGGGGAAGTGCGATCGGACGACCGGCCCGAATGAGGCCCAGGACGATGAGCTGAGCCTCAAGGTGTCGCAGCATGCCGATCGGGCCCCGGCTTTCTTGGCGGCACGCAGGAGCGTCGCCATCTCGTCGGGCGAGTCGGTGATCCCCGGCAGGATCGGCATGACGCCGAGCCCGACATCCAGGCCTCCCTCGCTCAACGCGCGAATGGTGTCGAGTCTCTGCTGGGGGCTCGGCGCGCGGGGTTCCAGGATTCGGGACAGCCTGGGATTCAGCGTGATCATGCTGATCTGGATCCGCAAGCGGCTCTGCAGCGCGATCCGTCCCAGGAGGGATAGGTCCCTCCAGATCAGGCAGGATCTCGTCGTGATCGTGAGAGAAAGACCGGGGCAACGAGCGAGGAGATCGAGCATGCGGCGGGTGATCCCGAATCGGGCCTCCGCCGGCTGATACGGATCCGTGACGGTGCCGATGGCGATCGTCCCACCGCGCCTGGCCGTCGAGGCGATGGTCGCGAGAAGGACCTCGGGCGCCTGGTACTTGACGTAGATCCTCCGTTCGAAGGAGGCGGGGTCATCGTGGCCGAGGTAGCGATGGGTGGAACGGGCGAAGCAGTAGGTGCAGCCGAACTCACAGCCTCTGTAGGGATTGATCGACCAGCGGAAGGGCAGGCGCGCGCTCCTGTTCTCATTGAGGACGCTCCGGCAATCGAGCGGCCGATACTGCGTCCTGCCGTGGCTCGCCCTCCGGCCTCGCCCCCTCCCTCCCGCATCGCCAGAGGGCCGCGCGTCTCGGGGGGGCTCGAGATCCGGGAAGAGCGACAGGGACCGATCCAGCATCTTCATGCCATACATATGTACGGTATCGAGACGCGCTTGTCAAGATGCTGCTCGCCGGGACGCGCAGTGGTAGCATCCCTCCCTTGTGATCCCGCAGCCGGGGCGGAGTCGCGTCGAAACGGGGGGGGGTCCCGGAAGGAGGCATGAAGCATGAGGGTCGATGTCCGCTACCAGCCGTCCTACAGCTTGGCCATCGTCGGTCTGGAGGCCGAGGAGGCCGTGCAGGCCGAGGGTGGGGCGATGGTCAGCATGACTGCCAACATCGAGATCCAGACCGGGATGAAGGGTGGGGTCTTCGGGGCGCTGAAACGTTCCGTGCTCGGCGGCGAGTCGCTCTTCTTCAACACCTTCGTGTCGCGGGGCGGCGCGGGCGAGATCACGATGGCTCCCGCGTTGCCGGGCGACATCAGCTCGATCGATCTCAAGGGGGAGACGCTCTATCTGCAGTCCGGATCCTATCTGGCCTCGCCCCCGACTGTGAACGTGGACCCGACCTGGGGAGGCGCCAGGAGCTTCTTCGGCAGCGAGGGGCTCTTCCTGCTGAAGGTGACGGGTCAGGGGACGACGGTCTTCTCGAGCTACGGGGCGATCCACGCGGTTCAGCTGGATGGGCAGCCCTACGTCGTGGACACCGGGCACGTAGTCGCCTTCGGAGGGGGGCTCGACTTCAATGTCCGCCGGGTCGGCGGGTGGAAGTCGACCATCCTCTCAGGCGAGGGCCTGGTCTGCGAGTTCCGGGGGAGCGGGACTCTCTACCTGCAGACGCGCAGCACGCAGTCGTTCCTCCAGTGGCTGATCCCGAGGTTGCCCCAGGGGGGCGCTTCGGGTGGAGGGCGGGGGGGACGGCTTCTCGGCGGAATGCTCGGGGGGCAGTGACCGCCCCCGCGCGTTGCAGGTCCGGGGATTGCGTGATAGACATAGATCGCTTCTGCACGCTGGGCCGCTAGCGATATGACCTGGCGCGTGTGTTCGTATCGTCATGGATCGAATGGAGGAGAGGTCATGAGGAAGCTTGCTGCGCTTGTGCTGTTCGTCGTTCTGTTCGTGTTTCCTATCATCGGAATGTCCGCTCCCTGGGAGTTCACAGTTAAGCCCAATCAGGCGTTCCAGGGAGCCCAGGTATGATACGCCTCCGGGCAGTTCACGCCCTATTTCGGAGTGGATCTCTTCGGGATCGGGGTGAACTACGAGGAACATGACGTTGACGTGTACTCGTACTGGGGCACGACCTATCGCAACGAAGAGGACTATGAGATGGAGGGCTCCGCCAGCCTCTTCATTCCGCGGGCCGGAGCCCGGTTCACCTTCGGAGGGGAGACTCTTCGCCCCTATCTCTTCGCCGATCTCTTCAAGTCGTTCGCCTCGGTCAACGTGGAGGCGGAGAATTCCTGGCGGGAGTATGAGAACGGCCAGCTCGTCGATTCCGGCTCGGACGATGGCGAACTGTCAAAGGACGAGGAGGATCTCGTAAAGGGTCTCCTCGGCGTCTGGGGATTCAATCTCGGCTTCGGCACCGAGTACATGTTCAACGAGAGCTTCGGCGTGGCCGGCGAGTATGCCTTGAGGCTCTACCGCACCTCAGCCGATCGCTCCGAGAGCGATAGCAGTGGGGGTGGCACAAGCGAGTGGCGCGAGGAATGGGAGGAGGAGCTCTCGGGCACCCTGCGCATGACCTACGCCGCCGTGGCTCTCACCTACCACTTCCAGTAGGCCGGGCTTTCAGCGGATCGGGCTTCCGGTCGACCGGGAGGCGCCCGCAGCCCGCTCCCCGCGAAGATCGGGGCCCCCGCGGCCCACGGCAGAAGTCCGTGAGGCGCGGGGGCCTCAACTCATCCCGCCTTCCCCAGGCCGAGGTCTTCCGAGATCTCGAGGAGCGCCGAGGTCACGAACGCGACGTGCTCGTCGAATTCCACCCCAAGCTCGGCCGCCCCTTGAGAAATCTCCTCGCGATTCACCGCGCGCGCGAACCCTTTCTCCTTCAGCTTCTTGCGAACCGAGCGGGCATCGACGCCGGCCAGCGTCCTGCCGGGACGCACCAGCGCGACTGCAGTCAGGAAGCCGCACAGCTCATCCACGGCGAAGAGGGTCTTCGCCATCAGGGTGTCCCGCGGAACACCGGTGTAGGACGCATGGCCCAGGATCGCGCGCCGCCAGTCCTCCGGGTACCCCTTCTGGGCAAGGATCTCGCTCCCCTTGGTCGCGTGCTCGGGGGCGCTGGGCCAGCGCTCGTAGTCGAAGTCGTGGAGGAGCCCGACGATCCCCCACGCCTCCTCGTCCTCGCCGAAGCGGCGGGCGTAGGCCCGCATCGCCGCTTCAACGGCATAGGCGTGCTTGCGCAGGCTGTCGGACTCGGTGTACTCGCAGAGGAGGGCATGCGCCTCCCGCCGCTCCGGTCGGCCCGTCTCCATCTTGACCTCCATCTTGTCGCCTCCGGCGGATTCCAGATCCCGGAGAATCGCACAAGAGGCTTGCGCCCGAGAAGGAACCTGCTAGATTACACCGCGATTGGATCGGGGGCCCCGCCTATACTTCTGCGATCGTTTCGACGACGTGGAGGTTGTGGTGGGGCCCCTGGCTTTTCAGGGCAGCGGATCGGCGCGACGTGGGCGGCCCTACCACTTCTCCTCTTCGAACGCGGCGTTCCAGAAGCGCAGTTCGTAGTGGAGCGCGATCCGAAACGCGTCGTGCATCGCTTGCTGGACCGCGGACGACGAGGCCTCGGCTGCCTGATCCACGATGCCCGCCAGAGTTCCGACCCAGTGTCGATATCCGTCTCCCGACCACAAGTCGACGAACTCCTGCCATGGGCCCGGTTTCTCCTGCAGGCTCTTCACGTGCGACCAGGCGTCGACATATGTGAACTCAGCCGCATACAGGCCCGCGAGCGCCTCCTCGAACGAGCGAGCGCTGACCGTGGCGAGGAGGAACGAGGAATAGGCGTGGCAGGTGAACCCCATCCGCGTGCCCTTGATGTCCGCCTGGGCCCTGAGCGCCGCTTCTTCGAAAAGCTCGATCTCGCCATGTTGCGTCAGGAGAGCCTCGAAGAACGTCCGGCGCATCTGCCGGGGCGCGCGGGAGGCGAGAAGCGAGAGGAACTGCTCGAGCTCCCTCACCCAGAGATAGTCCTGCGACAGCCAGCGGAGGAACGCGCCCCTCGGCAGGGTTCCATCGGCCATCTTGAGAACGAAGGGATGATTCCGGCTCCGCTCGAGAAGGGGGGCGTTGACCTCGAGGAGTCTCTCATGGAAGCGCGCCATCTTGACCTCCCGTACCGTCGTCGGGTTGGCCCGGCCGATCCGCTGAGGCAGTTTCGCAGATTCCCGCGGGATCGTCCAGCGCATCGTCGCGACCAAGCCGGATGGGTAGGCAAACCTGGCCGCAACGCCAAACCCGGCCTGGCAGGATGCCGGGGGAGCCTCTACCTTTGACCGAGCGACGGGAGGGGACAATCATGGTCACTCAGCTCCTGGGACTCATCGGCGTGGGGTTGCTGGCGGGCGTCCTGGCGGGGCTCGCGGGCGTGGGAGGAGGCATCGTCATCGTCCCGCTGCTCGTCTTCATCTTCGGATTCAGCCAGCACATGGCGCAGGGGACCTCCCTCGCCGTGCTGATCCCTCCGATCGGCCTCCTCGCGATGCTCCAGTACTACAGGAAGGGGGAGGTCGATCTGAAGGCGGCGGCGCTCATCGCGGCGGGCCTGCTCATCGGGTCGATCTTCGGAGCGAAGCTCGCTCTCGGCATCCCCCAAGAGAAGCTCAAGAAGCTCTTCGGGGCGATCCTGTTCCTGGCGTCGATGCGCTATCTCCTGCTCAAGTGAGCCCTGCGCCCGCCAGCTCCCGCAGCCTCTCGGACAGGCGGCTGAACCGCTCGCGCGACCGGCTGTTGCCGACGGCGACGGCGAGGGCGCGACGGTTTCCGACCAGCACGACGAGGCGGCGCCCGCGCGTGATCGCGGTGTAGAGGAGATTCCTCTGCAGCATCACGTGGTGCTGCGTGTGGAGGAGGATCACCACGCACGGGTACTCGCTTCCCTGGGCCTTGTGGATCGAGCAGGCATAGGCCAGGGCGACCTCGTCCAGGTCGGCGTGATCGTAGGCCACGGTCCTCTCGTCGTAGCGGATCCAGACGCGGCGCTCGGCGGGATCGACCTGGGCGATCCTCCCTATGTCTCCGTTGTAGACGTCGAGGTCGTAGTTGTTGCGCGTCTGGAGGACCTTGTCCCCGACCCGCAGGACTCTATTCCCCCTCGAGATCGATAGCCCGGTCGGATTCAGCAGACGCTGCAGCTCGGCGTTGAGATTGGTGGCTCCGAGGAGACCCCTATGCATGGGAGTCAGCACCTGGATCTCCGCGATCGGGTCGAGGCCGAATCTTCGAGGGATGCGCTCCACGATCAGCGACTCGACAGCGGCCAGCGCCGCCTCGGGTTCGGCCCTCTCGACGACGAAGAAGTCGGTTCCGCCGGGAGGCTCCTCGCTCAGCGGCATCTGCCCTCGGTTCACACGGTGGGCGTTGACGATGATCCTGCTCATCTCCGCCTGTCTGAAGATCGTCTCGAGCCGGATCACGGGAACCCGCTCCGAGCGGATCAGATCCGCCAGGACGCTGCCCGGCCCGACCGACGGGAGCTGATCGACGTCGCCGACCATCACGATCCTGCAAGAAGGATGAATCGCCTTGAAAAGGTCGTGGGCGAGAGGGGCGTCCACCATCGAGAACTCATCGACGATCACGAGGTCGGCTTTCAACGGGCGGTTCCGGTCGCGCTCGAAGGCCCGCGTCCTCGGGTTGAATTCCAGGAGTCGGTGGATCGTGCTCGCCTCGCGGCCGGTCGTCTCCTGCATCCGCTTGGCCGCCCGGCCCGTCGGGCTGCAGAGCAGGATCCGCTGACCCTTCTTCTCGAGGATCCTGATGATGCCGCGGATCAGCGTCGTCTTGCCCGTCCCCGGGCCGCCGGTGATGACGAGGATCTTGCTGCGGATCGCCGCCCGGAGGGCCTCGATCTGGCGCGGCGCGAGCGCGATGCCGGCCGTCCTCTCGAACCACGCGACGGCGCGCTCCTCGTCGATATCGATCGGGCGCGCGGGAGCGGCGCGGAGTCGCGCGATGAGGCCGGCGATGCCAGTCTCGGCGTCGTGAAGCCGCTTCAGATAGACCGGGCGGGTCCCGTCGGGCCGCTCTTCGATCACCACGTGGCCGGCGAGGGCCAGCGTGTCGATCGCGCGTCCGACGATCGCCCGATCGACCTGGAGCATCTCGATCGCCGCGGAGAGGAGGTCCTCGATCGGATAGAAGAGGTGTCCCTCCTCCGCGAATCGATCCAGCAAGTGCAGGATCCCCGCCTCGGCGCGATGAGGCGAGGTCGGCGCGATGCCCATGTTGCCGGCGATCTGATCGGCCGACTTGAATCCGATGCCCAGTACTTCGAGGGCCAGTCGGTACGGATTCGCGCGCACGATCGCGATCGCGCGGGCGCCATACTCCTTGTAGATCCTGATGGCATGCGACGTCGGGACTCCGTTCGACTGGAGGAAGAGCATCACTTCCTTGATCTCGCGCTGTTCCGTCCAGGCGTCGCGGATGCGCGCGCTGCGGACCGAGCCGATCCCCGCGACCTCGGTGAGGCGCTCGGGCGCGTTCTCGATCACGTCGAGCGTGTCGAGTCCGAACTGCTCGGTCAGGCGTTGCGCCATGACCTTTCCGATTCCGCGAACGAGGCCTGAGCCCAGATACCTCTCGATCCCCTTCACGGTCGCAGGCGCGACCGTGATGAAGCTCTCGACCTTGAACTGCTCCCCGTGGCGGGGATCGGTGGTCCACCGGCCTCTGAGGCGGAGGCTCTCGCCCGGCTGCACGCCGAGGAGGTTGCCGGTCGCGGTGACGGGCGAGGGGCGGCTCGGGGATTCGATCTTCGCCACGCTCCAGGAGGTCTCCTCGTTGGAGTAGACGAAGCGCTCGAGGACCCCCTCGAGGATGCTCGACTCCCCTTCTCCGTCCCGCTGGACGATGAAGGGGTCGGGCTTGTCGCGGCTGTTCTCAGGCACGAGGAGAATCTAAACGCATTTGAGTGGATCTGAGAAGCGAACACGCGCGGGGCGATGCCCATGGACCCCGACCGGTTCCCTCCGCCCCGCTAGGTTCGCGTTCGCGGCGCGGGGCTTCGGGAACCTGTCGGGGTCCCGGGACACCCGCTAGGTGGAGCGCTTCTGGCCCGCTCGGTTCTCGGGTCCAGTCAGGCGCGTCTAGGCCGCGCGCGCCTGCCTGAGCAAGTCCTCGACGAGGCCCTTCAGGCGGCCGAACGCCTCCCGCATCTCCATGAGGATCCCGCTCGAGCCTTCGAGCTCCTGGTCACGGCCCTTCGCTTCGAGCGTCTCCGAGAGCTGCCCGAGCGCGGATGCGCCAAGATTCAGGCACGCCCCCCTGATGCGGTGCGCCGCTCTCTCGACGCCATGCGCGTCGCCGCTGTCGACCGCCTCAGCCAGGTTGCACAGGCTCGCTTCGGTGTCCAAAAGGAAGGCACGTAGCGTCTCGGACAGCATCTCAGGATCGTCGAGGAGCCCTAGGTCGGAGAGCCTATCGATCATCTCCTGCCGCCCGTCGCTGTCGTGCGAGGTCGACTGAGCCGGACAGGACTCCTCGCCGGTCTCCGGTGGCGCCTTTTCCTCGATTTCCCGCGGCATGTGCTCCCTGTGCGGTTCGGCGTTGAGTAGCGGTCGGGCCTCTGTCCACTCCTCGTGGGCGGGGGCCTCCGACGACCATTTCTGGATGATCTTCGAGAGCTCCTTGGATCGGATCGGCTTCGTGAGGTGATCGTCCATCCCCGCCTGGAGGCAGCGTTCCCTGTCACCTTTCATCGCGCGCGCGGTCATCGCGATGATCGGCACGTGACACCGGCCGTACTCCCACGTGCGGATGGCCGCGGTCGCTTCGTAGCCGTCCATCACCGGCATCTGGACATCCATGAAGATGATGTCGTAGTCGGCCTGCATCACGCGGTCGAACGCCTCGCGGCCGTCCGCGGCGACCTCCACCTGGTGGCCTTCCCTGGCGAGGAGGGCGACCGCCACCTTCTGGTTGACCGGATTGTCCTCTACGAGGAGGATGCGCAGCGGTTCGGAGCGCGGTTCCGCCTCGGGCAGCGCCTCTGCGCCCCCGGGATCGCTCCCGGCATGGACTGCGGCCGGCGCGAGGTCGTCGATCCGGGGAGAGAGGGTGTTCAGTATCGCATCGAGGAGCGCGAGCTGCTTGACGGGCTTGGACAGGACCGCCGCGAAGAGATCCTCGCCCTCCTCATTCCCGCAGATCCTCATGGAGCTCAGGAGGATCAGGGGGAGCCCCCCGAGACCCTTTTCGGATCTGATCCTTCGCGCGAGATCGATCCCGTTGATGCCGGGCATCTGGCGATCCAGCAGCGCCAGGCGGAAGGGGTTCCTTGACGCGGCCGCCTCGCGCAGCATCCCGATCGCCTCCCAGCCCCCTTTCACGGAGGTCGGCCGGCAGTCGAAGGAGCTGAGCATGGCGAACAGGAGATCGCAGTTGGTCTCGTTGTCATCGACGACAAGGACCCGCAGCCCCGTGAGCGCTCCCGCGCCGGGAGTCTGGGTTCCGTCGGCCGCGTCGGCCCGGTCCATCGGAATCGTCGCCGTGAAGGTGCTCCCCTCATCCATGGCGCTCTCGACCTCGATCCGCCCGCCCATCATCTCCACGAGTCGGCGCGATATCGCGAGGCCCAGGCCGGTGCCGCCGTAGAGGCGCGTGGTCGACCCGTCGACCTGGGTGAAAGGCTGGAAGAGACCGTCCAGCTTCTCCGGAGCGATTCCGATCCCGGTGTCGCTCACGCGGAAGACGGCGTCCAAGCGGCGATTGCCGCGAGCCACGGTCTCTACGCTCACGGTGATCTCGCCCTGTCTCGTGAACTTGATCGCGTTTCCGGCGAGGTTCGTGAGAACCTGCCGCAGCCGGACGGGGTCCCCCGAGAGCATCGAGGGAGAGCCGGGACTGACGGCGCAGACGAGTTCGAGCCCCTTCTCTTGCGCCCTCGGGGCAAGGAGATCCCCTACCCCCTCGATCAACTCCCTGAGATCGAATGGAATCGTCTCGAGGTCGAGCTTGCCGGCCTCGATCTTCGAGAAGTCGAGGATCTCGTTGATGACCGTCAAGAGCGTCTCGCCCGACACACGGACTGTCTCGAGGTACTCCCGCTGCTGCCGCGTGAGTTCTGTGTCGAGGAGCAGATCGACGAAGCCAAGGACGCCGTTCATCGGGGTCCGAATCTCGTGACTCATGTTGGCGAGGAACTCGCTCTTTGCGCGGTCGCCCGCGACCGCCGCCTCCCGAGCGGCGGCGAGATCGCGATTCTGGGCCTCGAGGAGACTCGCCTTCTCCGTCAGCTCCTCCTTCAGCCGGAGGAGGTCCCGTTCCTTCTCGACGACCGCGGTCACATCGCGCTGAACCGCGACGAAGCCATCGATCTGCCCGCCCTCCGAACAGATGGGAGCGATCGTAAGAGACGCGTCGTAGAGCGATCCGTCCTTCTTCTTGTTCTTGATCTGGCCCGACCAGGACCTGCCGCTCGCGATCTCGCCCCAGAGCTTCTCGTAGAACTCAGGGGGCTGGACGCCGCTCTTGAGAAGCCTCGGCGTCTGCCCCAAGGCTTCCTCCCTGGGGTAGCCGGTGACCGCCGTGAACGCGGGATTCACCCAGGTGATCGTCCCCGCGGAGTCGGTCATCACGATGACATCCGCCGCGGATTCCGCGGCCTGGGCGAGACGGCGGAGCTTGTGTTCCATCATGCTCCGCTCAGAGACGTCGCGGATGATGAGCGTCAAGACTCCCTTGCCGTCGAGGGTGTAGGCGGCCGCCGAGGCATCCAGCGGGAAGGTGGCGCCGTCGCGGCGTCTGCCGCGCGCGTCCTCGGTCTTCGCCCGGACAGGCCCCCGCTCGGCCTTCGCGATGAGCCCCCGGATGTCCTCCATCTGCCTGTCGCGGTCCTCTTCGCACATGGTGGCCGCCACAGAATCGCCCACGAAGCTCCCGGGAGGCCAGCCATAGATCTGCTCCGCCGCCGGGTTGGCCGCGAGGATCGTCCCCTCGGAGTCGATCGTCATGACTCCGTCCGGCAGCGATCCCAGGACCGTTCGCTGAGTGAGTTCGCTGGCCGTCAGCTTCTCGACCACGAGAAGGCGGGAGAGCTCGGCTTCCGCGCGCCTCGCGTAAGCGCCGAAGAGCGCCAGCTCGGCGGGGCCGATGCTGAGAGGAGCGTCGTGGAAGGCGTTCAGAATGCCGATCAGCCTGCCCGAAGGATCCCGGAGCGGCTGCCCGACGTAGCCCACCACGCCCAACTCCTGAAGCAGATCGTCTTGGGGAAAGAGATGAGCGACATCCTCGTGAAAGACGCGGAGGCCGGCCTGGAGCGCCTGCTCGCAAGGAGAGCCCGGGAGGTCGTACTCGAGCGGGCTCGCGAGATGATCCTTGTCCCAGAGGCCGAGAGTCCTGACCCGGGCCCCGCTCTCGAGGATCCTGCTGACCGTCGCCCATCTGCAGCCGAGCGCGAAGGCGAGCCCACGGGCGAGACGCCCGAAGACCTCCTCCTCGCCTGGCCCCGGTGTGATGTTCACGAGGGAGTGGAGCCAGCGTACCGACTCCCGCGCGGAGCGGAGCGCCTGGGCCGCCCTCCAGCCGAGATAGACGGAAGCGAGGACGCAAAGGAGGGCCGCGAGGCCGACGATCAGGGTCGGCGACTGGAAGAGGGAGCGCTCCGCCCCGGATGCGAGCTGGGGATTCTGCCCCACCGCGCCGGACAGGTCGGCGCTCCCGGGATGCGCGATGGCGCTTCCAGCCAGGAGGAGAGCTACGGGCGCCCCGAGAATCCGGGTCGTGATCCCCGCGGCCCTTCGAAGGCCCCGCGGGCATCGACGCTCCTTGCCGTCAAAACGGAGGCGATGCGCCTCGTGCCGCGTGACTTTCATCGGCCGGCGACCCCCTGATCGTTTTTGCGATTAGCCCCGCGAGCGACCTCGCGTCCGGCATGACAAGCCCGCACGGTGCGGGCTTCCCCTTCCTATCGGTCCGGTGGAACGGACGCTTGAACCTTGGGAGTGTTCAAGCTCGGAGGATTCGCCACCCGCGGGGTGGGGTCATTGACGCAGCCAGACGAAGGGGCGGCTCGCCGACACGAGGGGAGACTCGACTCGGACGTAGTAGACGCCCGATGGAACCCGGCGCCCGTCCGTCATGAGCCCGTTCCAGCGCAAGACCTGATGCCCCGGCTCGGTCCTCGCAAGCCACGAGCGCATGCACCGGCCCTGGAGATCGTAGATCCCCACCGACGCAAGAGCCGCCGGCGAGGAGTTGTGGAGATCGAAGAGGATCTCGTCGCTCGCCGGATTGGGATGCGGAGATCCCAGCCGCAGAGCTGGCGGACCTACCGTCCAGTCGATCGACGCGAGCGAGGATCGATCCAGGTAGGTGACGGTGTTCTCAAGGAGAGCGCGGGCGCCCGCCTGATCGGTGAGGCGATTGTAGTAGAAGGGGTAGAAGACGATCTGGCCCGTGGCGGGCTGATCAGGCGTGTTGTCATAGGCGAGGACTCCCGCGTCGTTGGGGTACGAGACGGTCGTGTAGACCGCCACCGCGTCGGGGAGCGGACGAACGGCGTCCTGGTCGCTCGCCCCGGTGTACTGGATGGCATAGCTCGACGCCAGGGCGTTCGGCGTCGTGGCGAGGGGGTGCGCCGGCTGCGCGAGCGTGAGACTGCCGGCGTTGCTGACGTCCCACGCGGAGCAGCGCAGGACATTGGCCCCGAACGACGGGTAGCCGGGATTCCGGAAGGTGTCGTAGCCGATCTGTCCCCCCTCGATCAGTAGAGAACGACCTCGCGCGATGTGCCGCTCGAGCGCCTGGCGGTCGGTGGCGTCGTTGACCGGATCGGGGTTCGCGCCCGAGCTCCAGACGAGAAGCTTGTAGCTCGACCAGGTCGCCGTGTCGGTCGCCGCCGCCGTCTCGACCTGAACCGCGTAGCCGAGGGCTACGAGATCGTTCGCGATTCGCGTCGTGGCGCCGTCCTGGACGACCAGGATCCCGTCCGCCATCGACTCGAGGACGAAGCTCTCCGTGCGATCGCCCGAGACTTCGATCGTCCGGGTCTGCGGGAGATGTTCACTGGCGCTGGCCCGGAGATCGTAGATGGCCGTCTGGAGGAGAAACGAGTAGTGCCCGGTGACCGGGTTCGTCTGGGTCTGGGCGATCACACTCTGGTTCGCGGGGTTGATCGCCTGGATCGTCGCGTCGAGAGGGATGCCGGTCCCCGCCTGGGTCACGGTGCCGCTCACGACGTAGCTCGGCAGAGGCTCGAGGACGACGTCTCGACGCGTCGCGGGGCCGTCGATGACGACGATCCCCGGGATCGTCTGGGAGACGTAACCGAAAGCCGAGACGTCCAACGTGTAGGTTCCCGGCTCGAGAAGCCGATGGAAGTCCCCGACGTCGGGGTCGGTCCGGATCGTCTTGCCGATCTGGACGACGTTGACGGTCGCGTCTACGGGAAGGCCCGTGGTCGCGGAGGTGACGATCCCCCGGATGCCGATCATGGCGCGCCCCATGTAGTAGAGCATCGCGTCTCGGTTGTTGTTCCAGTAGGTGTCCATCTCGGTGTAGTTGGGCCACTTCGTCGTGGAGACCTCGATCGTGACGTCGATGTCGCTCCGCCAGTGGTAGCACCAATCCTGAAGACCGCCGTGAATGACGTACCAGGCCCATCCGATCGTGACCCCGTTCTCGAAGACCGAGGAGTTCCACATCGGGGGATTGCGGAACGAGTAGCCCAGGGAGAAGTTCCTGATCATCGCGTCATCGGGCGTGTAGGTGGTCTGGCAGTCCCAGGGATAGTTCACGACGAGCGCGCCGCCGTGGTAGTTCGCCGACAGGACGAAGCGGTGGTCGTAGCCGAAGTACATCATCGCCTGCGTCTCGAGCTGACGGCCCGCGGGATTGTCATTGGGGTCGGTGACCGGGTCCGGGAAGTTGCGGTTGAGATCGACGCCGTTGGCGTTGTACCGCGTGACCGCGACGTAGCCGTCGGGGTTGTGGAGAGGGCAGATCCATGTCTCCATTTCGTTCACGTAGGTCGTGATCGTCGGATCTGTGCCATAGTTGTCCACCAGGTGGTGGATCAGCCGGCGGCACATCTCGAGGCCGGTGACCTCGTCGCCGTGGATGGTGGAGGTATACTTGAACTCCGGCTCGTCCTCCTCCGCGTCGGGATTGTCAGTGATCTTCATGAACCAAATCCCCCGCCCCTGCACGGACTGGCCGATCGAGACCAGGCGGCAGATGTCGGGGTGGGCGTTCGCGACCCCCTGGAGGTCGGCCACCAGCTCGGCGAATGTCGGCCAGGCCTTGGGATCGTCCGATCCCGGGGGGACCGCCCGGGCCGCCTCGAGCGGCAGGTTGCGCAAGCGATAGACCTCGCGCCCCTCGTCCCGGAGCTTCTGTTCCTCCGCGGGACTCACATTCGCCCGGACCGTCCAGGTCGCTCCATCGGGGAGGATCGACTCGACATCGATCCCCGTGAGGGCGATCGATTGCGCTTCCTCCCGCGTCGCCGCGATCACCGCGACCGGATAGCGGTCTGAGAATGGATAGGTTGGGTCCGGATCCCCCGGGCTCCAGAGCGGGAGTCCCGCCGGAGCCGCGCCGGAAGCGGGTCGCGCCACCATGGCCGCTACGATCACTAGAGAGCCGAAGATGGCGAGGATGGGCAACCGATTGCAGG
The DNA here is from genome assembly GCA_016867495.1 of Candidatus Eisenbacteria bacterium. Taxonomy (NCBI): domain Bacteria; phylum Candidatus Eiseniibacteriota; species Candidatus Eiseniibacteriota bacterium. The sequence continues at coordinate 15,972 of VGJL01000042.1, forward strand.
ACCGTGTCATGCGCATGCCTCCGGCGGAATTGCAGTTCGTCAAGCGGGGAAAACCCCCCGCGAAATCAGGACCATCATAAGTCTAGCAGAATCAAGACGTAGGTCTCCAGCAGCGGAATTCATCCCCCGCCAGGCAGCTCCCGCGCTATGATCCTCTGTCAGCGAATACCCGCGCTGTGGTAGAATAGACCTACGGTGCTCTACCAAGCGACGGTAACCAGAACCCCACCAGCGCGCTGACCTGGACAAGGAGGTTTGGGATGGGATCGTTCTACACCGGTAAGGCAGCATATCCCTTCGCGATAGCCTTTTTCGCCCTGTGTCTTGCGGTCTCCCTCGCCGGCGCTGGAGCCCCTGGGGCCTTCAGGGTTCTCGGCTCCACCCCTGACCGCGTGACCATGAACATAGAGCTTGGCGATCTTGACATGATCCCGGTCGACGCCGACGGTCGCGCGTGCGTTCTTCCCTCCCTCGCGGGACACCCGATGCTCATGGAGAAGGGCTCCCCGCAGTTGCCCGTGATCCGGAAGGCGATCATCATCGGCGATCGGGCCAATGTGGCGGTCCGCGTGATCGACGCCGAGTACGAGACGATCCGCACGATCACGGTCGTCCCGTCCAAAGGGCATCTCACGCGGGATGAGGACCCTTCCCGCGTGCCGTTCGAGTTCGGCGCCGTCTACCGGAAGGGCGAGTACTTTCCAGCGGAGCAGGCGATTCTCCACGACCCATTCATCATGCGCGACTACCGCGGCGTCGTCGTGGAGCTGCGTCCCGTCCGCTACGACCCCGCGCGCGGAGAGCTGCAGATCGCCCGGAGGATGACCGTGGAGGTCGTCTCGGTCCCCGGGCAGGCGAAGAACACGCTCATGCGGGAAGGCAGGGGCCGCTCCATCGACCCCGAGTTCGAGCCGATCTACTCGAACGCCTTCTCGAACTGGGGGACTCAGGGACTTGACTACAATCTGCTGCCCGAGCCGGGCAGGTGCTTGATCCTCGCGGCCGACACCTATTTCGATCAGATCGACGCCCTCAATCAGTGGACGCTGCAGAAGGGGATCCCGACCGTCCGCAAAAGGCTCTCTGAGGTCGGAGCCAACGCGAC
>VGJL01000043.1 GCA_016867495.1 Candidatus Eisenbacteria bacterium
TCCTGGCGGCAAGCGTGAGGAGCGAGCGACGCATGGCACTCGATTCCCATCGACCGCCTGCAGGACTTGGGCGCGGGAGAGCCCGGGCGCTTCGGCGCCCGCCTTGGCATTCCATGGAGCTCGCGCCTGTTCTGCTCGCCTGCGCGGCGGTCTTCCTCGCTCCGATCCTCTCTCCAGCGGCGGCCGCTCGCCTGATCGGGATCCGGACTGGCAACCACGAAGGGCGCGCCCGGGTCGTCTTCGACCTGGACGAGAAGGTCCAATGCTCCCTGGCCCGCGTCGGGGAAGGAGAGGACTGGGAAGTCCTCCTCGCGGGGGTTTGTCCCTCGATCGACCCTCCCACTCTCGCGGCTCCCCATCCCCTGATCGTCTCGATCGACGGCCGATGCGAAGGGAGCACGATGCGGGTCGTCCTGCGGGGATCGAAGCGGGTCGATGCGGCCCCCCTGGAGTTGCCTCCCGGAGATGGCAGGTCGTTCCGATACGTGGTCGATCTCCGTCCGGCCGCGGAGGGGGTGAGGGGGGAGAATGTGGATGCCGATGCTCCGCCCCCCGTCGAGCGGAAGGAAACCAAGGAACAGGCGCCAACTCCTGAGCCCTCTCCTCGCCGGAGTGGACCGTGGCGCATCTTCGTCGATCCGGGCCACGGTGGCGCCGATCCCGGCGCCACCTATCGGGGCCTGCGCGAGAAGGAGATCGTCCTCGATGTCGCGCGCAGGGTGGCGAAGATCCTGAACGAGAAGGGGGGATTCGATGCCCGTCTTTCCAGGAGCGACGACCGCCTGATCCCCCTGAGACAGAGAATGCGGCTCGCCGAGGCGTTCGAGGCGGACGCATTCCTCAGCATCCACGCGAACGCATCGCGCAAGAGCATGGCCATCGGCGTCGAAGTCTTCTTCCTGTCGCTGGGAAGCGCGTCGGACGAGGCGTCGCGCGAGGTGGCTCGGCTCGAGAACGAGGCCGACCCCGACTATGTCGTCGTGGAGGACTCCCTGCTGAAGGGGATCCCCTTCGGCTTCGATCTGCGCCAATCGGATACCCTGCGGCGCAGCAGCAGGCTCTCGGAGTCGATCCTCACGGCCGTCGAGTCGTCCGGGCTCGCGGCCAGCCGCGGCGTCAAGCAGGCCGGCTTCGCCGTCCTGAAGTCGTACCAGGTCCCGTCATCGCTGATCGAAATCGGATTCCTCTCGAACCCGAAGGAGGCCAAGCGGCTCAAGGACGCCGCGCACAGGCAGCGCCTCGCCGAGTGCATCGTGCAGGGGACGGTCTCCTACTTCGAGCACTCGGCGCGGGCGAAAGCGGAGACGAAAGAGGCGAGAGATCGATAGCCGTCCCGGGCCGATGCGCCCGGCGAGCCGGCTTCGATCTTGCCGCGCGGTCAGGGAGCGACTCTAGCGCAGCCGCAGGACCTTTCTCGTCAGCGACTCGCCCTCGCCGGCCTCCAGCCGCATCCAGTAGACGCCCGACGGAAGGCGCCCGCCACTCCCGTCCCCTCCGTCCCACACGAAGCCGCCTTGTCTTCCCGCCCCGGCGGTCGGGTCGCCCGAGAGATCGATCGCGCGCACGCGCCGTCCCGCCGCGTTGAAGATCGAGAGGCGCGCCGGGCCCATTCCGGGGAAGGCCCAGCGGATCTCGCATGAGCCGCGGAAGGGGTTGGGGGTCACCTCGAGGGCCAGCTCGGGCGAGCCGGGGCGGCCGGGCCTCGAGAAGTCGATCTCCGCGGGCCCGAGCCAGCGGGAATCCACCCCATCCTCCAGGGCGAGCCAGTAGCGGTAGAGGCCCTCGGCCGCGAGGGTCGAGTCGACGAAGGCGCGCTCGGGCCCCTCCGTCGTCCAGCCGAGCATTGCGCGCCCGGCCGATCCCGGCCCTTCCCGGTGGATCGGCAGCGGCGCGACTCCCGCGTCGTCCGCGAGCAGGAATCGCACGCGGACCGCCTCTCCCTCCTGCGTCGCCTCGGCTTCGAGCAGGACGACCGGCACCCGATAGCCGGTCGCCTCGCGCGCATGGAACTTCCCGAATCCCCAGGTCGCGTTCGGCAGAGGACCCGTGAAGTCATCGGATCGCGCCGTGGCAGCGATCTTCCCCATTGCCTCCTTGACCGAGATCGGGCCATAGGCCTGGTACACGAGCGCGATCAGGCCCGCCACGTGAGGGGAGGCCATGCTCGTCCCCTGCAGGATCCCGTGGACGCCGTCCCGCAGGATCTGCGTGTCGCCGAAGGTCTGGGGAGAGTAGTCCTGCGAGAGGGCGGCACCGATCCCCATCCCGGGGGCGGCGATATCGGGCTTGAGAACGCCGTCGCGACGCGGGCCGATGCTCGAGAAGTCAGCGATGTCCCACCGGATCGGCGCAGGGACGTAGCCATAGTTGTTCCCATCGAGAGCGGTCCAGCGGATCTTGCTCACATAGGCGCCGACCGCGATCACGGAATCGGCCGTGGCGGGCGAGCCGACGATCTCGGCCTCTTCCAGCCCCTGCTCGAAGGCGATGTCCCACATCGAGGAGTACCAGTTCCAGATGTCGACCTCGGGGTCGACCGCTGTCCACGGCGCGGCCCGCGCGGCGCCATCCGATCCGCCCGCGCCGTCATCCCCGCGCATCTCCGCTGTGGCGGGCCGGAACTCGATCGTCCAGATTCCCTGGGCAGGGGGCCGGATGGCGAATGTGTCGACGATCCTGATGGTGAAGTTCTCATCTCCGTTGGGCGGATCCCACTCGGCGTTCGAGATCTCCACAAGGCCGCCGGGAGTGTCGGTCGCGGCCCGGCTTCTCCTCGCGACTGGACCGACAGTCTCGCCTCCGGGCACCCGCACGAGGATCGAGATGTTCACCCCGCCGTCATACCAGCCATCGAGATTGATCTCGTCGTTGTTGGCCAGGGGCGCGGGCGTGTAGGGCCCCACCTTGAGCGTGACCGCCCGGGTCTCCGTGGGGCTGAGCGGCGTCTCCGCGTGGATCCCCCATCCCGTCTCGTTGCCGGCCGAGCCGACAATGATATGTCCCGGCCCGGAGAGGGCGGACATCGCCTGATCGAAGTCGTCGCTTCCGTCGTGCGCCCCCCACTGCGACCCCAGGCTCAGGTTCACGACGACCGGATAGCCGATGCTGTCGGCCTTCGCCATGATGTACTGGACTCCATCGACGAGCGAGCTGTCCCAGTAGTCGGTTTTCACGAAGACGATCACCGCGTCCGGCGCCATCCCGACGTAGCGATACGGCGGCTGCCCGTTTCCGGTCGCCGATCCATCGCCTGCGGCGATCCCCGCGACATGCGTTCCGTGGCCGTCCTGGTCGATCTCGGTCGCGAGCCCCTCGTCGATCTGGGCGGCGGTCCACTCCTTGCCGTAATCGAACCCGACCGGGTGGTCGTTCAGGGGAGATGTCTGGTCCCAAAGGCCGAGGATCCGCGTGTCCCCGTTCGCGTCCTGGAAGTCCCCGTGATCCAGATCGATCCCCGAGTCGACGATCCCGACGACAACCCGCGCTCCGGTCAGCCCGGCGTAGATCGGCGGGATTCCCGATCCGTCGTGGGTCGCCGTCGTGTGGGTGTCGAGGAGGCTCTCGTCGAGGTGGGGCTTGCATCGAATCGCCGGGCGGATCGACTCGACCATCGGGTCGGCCAGAGCGGCCCGGATCTCCGCGGCGCTCCAACGGGCCCGGCGGATGAGCGGCCTATCTTCCGTCGCGAAGGCCCCGCCATCTCTCGCGCGGACCCAGACGCGCAGTCTCTCTCCCTCGGCAGGCAGCTCGGGGGCTCCGGGATCGCGGAGCGGCAGCGGCAGGACCACCGCCGCGCCCGGCTCCGCATCGAGGATCGGCCGCAGCAGTGGATGAATCGACGCTCCCGCGCCGGTCTCCAGACAGGCAAGAAGCAGGATCGCCGAGAGTCCCAGGGCGCGATTCATCGGATGCCTCCCTGCGCCGCCCGCCATCGCCTATGCGTCGCCGGGCCGGCCATGCGAATCGTGCGTCAATCGATCCTCACGGATCACATCGATCGCGTGAGGAAGGAGCTCGCGCAGGGCCTCGAGGCTCTCCCGCGCGCCGCGGACCGATCCCGGAAGGTTGATGATCAGGCACTTCCGGCAGAGTGCCGCGAGGGAACGGGAAAGATAGGCCCGGGGCGAATGGGTCGCAGTCCGGGCGCGGATCATCTCACCGAGCCCCGGAACAATGCGGTCGGCGACACGGAGAGTCGCCTCCGGCGTGCGGTCGCGCGGGCCGAGGCCGGTGCCTCCCGTCGTCAGGATGAGATCGAACCCCTGATCGGCCAGGCGCCCCATCCGTTGCGCGATCAGCTCCTCTTCGTCCGGGAGGATCTCCGTCGCCTCCGGCTGCCAGCCCCAACCGGTCAGAATGTCCGCGATAGCTGGCCCGCTCTCGTCGGCATACTCGCCGCGCGAGGCGCGGTCGCTGATCGTGAGAACTGCGCAGCGGACGATCTGGCGCTTCATGGCTCAACCTATGTGGTATTGTAGTCGGTTCGCGGGCGCGTCGCGTCTTGATCCTGTCGTAAAGGCCAAAGGAGGTTCCCCGTGAGATCCTGCTTGTTGATCGGTGCCGCCCTCGTGGTCGCCCCTCTTCTCCTTGCCGGATGTGCGGGGAAAGAGGAGCGATCGGATGCGCCCCGCGGGGAGCGGGGCTCCGCGGTCCGGGGGCCGGCCGAAACGGCGGGCGAGCCCCCACCCTCGGCCGAGGTCGCATCCGCCGGCAGAGCCCGCTCCTCGGAGCGACCTGCCATGAGGGATTCGGATGCCGGCGGGCCGAGCCTTCCGCTCATCGCCCCCGGCAGTCGCGTGATGGCCCCCGGGATCGACGCCGTCTCCCTCGACGGGTCCCGGTGGCGTCTCTCCGACAAGAAGGGGAAGGTGGTCCTGATCGACTTCTGGGCGACCTGGTGCGGCCCCTGCCGCAAGACGATCCCCGAGCTGATCGAGCTTCGAAACGAGCTCGGCCCGTGGGGCCTCGAGGTGGTTGGGATCTCTCTCGACCAGAAGGGTCCCGCGGTCGTCGATCCCTTCGTGAAGCGGTCCGGCATCAACTACCCGGTCGTTGTCGACTCGCAGGGGAGATACGCGAGGCTCTATGGGGGCGTGGATGCGATTCCGACCTTCTTCCTGGTCGACCGCTCCGGCCGCACGGCCTACCAGATGACCGGGGCCGCTCCGAAGGCATCGATGGTCCGCGCGATCGAGGCGCTCCTCCAGGAGGGATAGCGGCCCGAGGTCAAATCCGAGCGCCAAAGAGGGCGGCACCGACCCGGATGTGGGTCGCTCCTTCCTCGATCGCGATCTCGAAGTCCCCAGACATCCCCATCGACAGGATGGAGGCGCCGGGGAAGTGGAGCCGCGCGACCGGCAACAGGGAGCGGAGCGTGCGGAACGACGAGCGGATCGCCTCCTCGTCGTCCGTCAGCGGCCCCAGCGTCATCAACCCTCGAACCTCGAGCCGATCGAGAGGCCGGATCGCGGAGACCAGGGCATCCAGGTCTCGCGGGGCCACGCCGAACTTCGACTCCTCTCCAGACGTGTTGATCTGGAGCAGGACCTCGATCTTCGATCCCTCCGCGACAAGGCTGTCGATCCTCTGGGCCAGATGGGCAGAGTCGACGGACTGGATCATCGAGGCGTGCGCGAGCGCTCCACGGACCTTGTTGGTCTGGAGGTGGCCGACCATGTGCCAGCGGATCCCGAGGTCCTCCAGTAGCGGCGCCTTGGAGAGCAACTCCTGGACCTTGTTCTCCCCGAAGTCCCTGACGCCAAGGGCGTGGGCTTCGCGGATCGCTTCCGCGGGAAGGGTCTTGCTGATGGCGATCAGGACGACGGAGTCGGCTGGGCGGCCCGCTCGGGCGCAGGCGCGCGCGATGCGGGCGCGCAGATCCTCATGGCGGCCCCTCAGGTCCATCTCTGCCTCCCGGAAGACCAGGCCGAATACTACCCGCCGGAGGAAGGGCCGCGCAACGCCCGCCTGGACGGAGCTTCCCGCCGCCTCGAGACCCAGACGCCTTGAACCCGCGGCGATGCCCGACTAGACTGACCCACGTTGCTTCTTGGAACATGGGACCCCGAGAGAGGGTTTTGAGGGGCGTCTGATCTGAGAGGGGAGGATCGCTTGGATCGGCTCGATGAACTCCGCCGGGTACGCTTGGAGAAGCTCGCTAGGCTCCGTGAGCTGGGGGAGGAGCCTTATCCTCCCACCTACCGCAGGACGCACACGACCCGCGAGATCCTGGATCGATTCCCCGAGCTGGAGGAGCGCGAGCGGGTCTCCATCTGCGGGCGGATCGTGAGCCTTCGCGAGATGGGAAAGGCGACCTTCGCCCATGTGCAGGACGGCACCGGGCGGGTCCAGATCTACTTCCGCAAGGACACCCTGCCGCCGGGACGGTACGAGATCTTGAAGCTGCTCGACCTGGGGGACTTCATCGGGGTCGAGGGGGTTCCCTTTAGGACGCGAACGGGGGAGATCTCGGTCCGCGCCGAGTCGCTTTGCCTCCTCTGCAAGACGCTGCTCCCCCTGCCTGTCGTGAAGGAGAAGGATGGGCATGTCTACGACGGGGTCACCGACAAGGATCTGCGCTACCGGAAACGCTACGCGGATCTGATCGTCAACCCTCCCTCTCGCGAGAGTCTCGAGAGGCGGTCGAGGATCATCGGCAGCCTGAGGCGATTCCTCGACGATAGAGGTTTCCTCGAGGTCGAGACTCCGATCCTGCAGACGCTCTACGGCGGGGCGATGGCCCGTCCCTTCACGACCCATCACAACGCCCTCTCGCTCGACCTCTACCTTCGCATCGCGCTCGAGCTCCACCTGAAGAGGCTCCTGATCGGCGGGATCGAACGGGTCTACGAGATCGGCCGCGTCTTCCGCAATGAGGGGATGGACAGGGTCCACAGCCCCGAGTTCACGATGCTGGAGTTCTACTGGTCCTACGCCGACTACCGGGACGCGATGGAGCTGGTAGAGGAGCTGATCCGGCAGGTCGCTCTGGAGACGCTCGGGACAGCCCGGGTGAGGGCGGGGGAGGCGGAGATCGATCTCGCGGCTCCCTTCCAGAGGGCGACGATGAGAGATCTCGTGCGGACCTGGGCCGGGCTCGACATCTCCTCCGATCCCGATGAGCGCCTCCTCGGCTGGTTGACGGAGCGCGGGGAGAAGCCTCCCCCGGTTCCCGGAAGGGGGCCGCTGATCGAGTATGTCTTCGACGCGGCCGTCGTGCCGAACCTCTTGATCCCGACCTTCGTCCTCGATCATCCGCGGGCGATCAGCCCCCTCGCCAAGGCCCACAGGGAGCGCCCCGAGGATCTGGTGGAGCGCTTCGAGCTGTTCATCGGGGGGCACGAGTACGCCAACGCCTTCACGGAGCTGAACGACCCGATCGATCAGCGCGCCCGGCTCGAGGAGCAGGCGCGGAGGCGGGCGATGGGGGACGAGGAGGCGCAGCAGCTCGACGAGGAGTTCCTGGAGGCCCTGGAGACCGGCATGCCCCCCGCGGCCGGTGTCGGGATCGGCGTCGACCGTCTCGTGATGCTCCTTACCGGAGAGACGAGCATCCGCGATGTCGTCTTCTTCCCCCTGATGCGTCCCGAAGGGAGCTCGAGAGCGGGGGAGCAGGAGACTTGATGCGCCGATACGAGTTGATGGAGGGTGCAAGAGAGCCGTGAGCGCTTCGCGCATCCGCGCCCCGCGATCCGAGCAGATCATCGGCGTCTCCGACGCGATGAAGAAGGTCCTCCATCTGGTCGAGAAGATCGGCCCCACGGAGAGCACCGTCCTGATCACCGGCGAGAGCGGCACCGGGAAGGAGAAGGTCGCGCGCTTCATCCACCTGCAGAGCAAGCGGGCGGGGAGGGCCTTCGTCGCGGTCAACGCGAGCGCGATCCCCGAGAACCTGATCGAGAGCGAGCTCTTCGGCCACACCCGCGGTGCGTTCACCGACGCGCGGGAGAAGAAGCGCGGCCTCTTCGATATCGCGGATCAGGGGACGATCTTCCTCGATGAGGTCGGAGAGATGTCCCCCGCCCTCCAGGTGAAGCTCCTGCGAGTGCTCCAGGATCGGGAGGTGCGGCCCGTCGGCGCGGACTACTCGACGCATGTCGATGTCCGCGTCATCGCCGCGACGAACACGGAGCTGCGCGAGGCGATCGCGAGCGGACGCTTCAGGGAGGACCTCTTCTATCGCCTCAACGTCTTCAGGATCCACATTCCGCCCCTGCGCGAGCGCAAGGATGACATCCCGTTTCTGGCCCGCTTCTTCCTGAAGAACCTGAGCGATCGGCACGGCAGGACGGTCGGGGGGTTCAGCGATCAGAGCTGGGGGTATCTGCAGAACTACGACTGGCCAGGCAACGTCCGCGAGCTGGAGAATGCCGTCGAGCATGCCGTGATCGTGGCCGACGGGCCATTGATCGCGCCCCGCGACCTGCCGCCCGAGGTCATCGAACGGGGTCTTCCCCGTCTCGCGGAGGGCCACGACCACACGATCCCCGACGGGCTCACGCTCGAGGAGGTCGAGGCCCGCTACATCCGCAGGGCCATCTTGAGGGAGCAGGGGAGCCTCACCCGGGTCGCCAAGAGCCTCGGCGTGTCGCGAACGACGCTCTGGCGCAAGATGAAGAGCTATGGCATCAGAGTTCAAATCTGAAACAGGCCGATTCGTTCTGGACCGCATCCTCCGATCCCCATCGAGTGCGATCACCCGGGATGATCGCTCTAGTGACTTATAAAATAACAAGATAGGCCGTCCGATCAAATGCCGCATGCCGGGGGCAAGTGGCCCGCTTCTTGCGCTGGCCGAAATGGGCCATTTCAACTCCCTCGCCCCTCGTTCGGGGCAGAGGGGGTGTCGTTTTGAAAGGAGCGGGCCATGGGCAAGATCATCGGAATAGACCTGGGAACGACCAACTCGTGCGTCGCGGTGATGGAAGGGAGCGAGCCGACCGTCATCGCGAACTCCGAAGGTTCCAGGACCACCCCGTCGGTCGTCGCCTTCAAGAAGGATGGCGAGAAGATCGTCGGCGCCGCAGCCCGGCGGCAGGCCGTGACCAACCCGAAGAACACCGTCTACTCGATCAAGAGATTCATGGGGCGGAAGTATGACGAGGTGCAGACGGAGCGTGGGGAGGTCCCCTACGAGGTGGTTCGCGGCACCAACGACGACGCCAGGGTGAAGATCGACGACAAGATCTACTCCCCGCCCGAGATCTCCGCGATGGTTCTGCAGAAGATGAAGCAGACCGCGGAGGAGTATCTGGGGGAGAAGGTGACCGAGGCCGTCATCACGGTCCCGGCCTACTTCAACGACTCGCAGCGGCAGGCGACCAAGGACGCGGGCCGGATCGCCGGTCTCGAGGTCAAGCGGATCATCAACGAGCCGACCGCCGCCGCCCTCGCTTACGGTCTCGACAAGCTCAAGAAGGAGGAGAAGGTCGCCGTCTACGATCTGGGCGGGGGCACATTCGACATCTCGATCCTCGAGCTGGGGGAGGGAGTCTTCGAGGTGAAGTCGACCAACGGCGACACCCACCTCGGCGGCGACGACTTCGATCAGAGGATCATCGAGTGGCTGGCGGACGAGTTCAAGAAGCAGCAGGGGATCGACCTGCGGTCGGATCCGATGGCCCTTCAGAGGTTGAAGGAGGCCGCCGAGAAGGCGAAGTGCGAGCTTTCGACGATGATGCAGACGGAGATCAACCTTCCCTACATCACGGCCGACCAGAGCGGACCGAAGCATCTCAACATCACCTTCACCCGCTCGAAGTTCGAACAGCTCGTCGAGGACCTGATCCAGAGGACGGTCGGTCCATGCAGGCAGGCGATCAAGGACTCGGGGCTGGCCGCCTCCGACATCGACGAGGTGATCCTGGTCGGCGGATCGACGCGGATCCCGAAGGTCCAGGAGGTAGTCCGCCAGCTCTTCAACAGGGAGCCGCACAGGGGCGTGAATCCGGACGAGGTCGTCGCCGTCGGCGCGGCGATCCAGGGCGGAGTTCTCGCCGGAGAAGTGAAGGACATCCTCCTGCTCGACGTGACCCCGCTCTCGCTCGGCATCGAGACCCTGGGAGGGGTCTGCACGCGGCTGATCGAGCGAAACACGACGATCCCGACGAGGAAGAGCCAGATCTTCTCGACCGCCGCCGACAGCCAGACGACGGTGGAGATCCATGTCCTGCAGGGGGAGAGGGAGATGGCGGCGGACAACAAGTCGCTCGGCCGCTTCCAGCTCACCGGAATCCCGATGGCGCCGCGCGGCATGCCCCAGATCGAGGTGACCTTCGACATCGACGCCAACGGGATCCTCAAGGTCTCGGCCCAGGACAAGGCGACGGGCCGCGAGCAGTCGATCAGGATCGAGGCCGGCTCCGGCCTCAATGAGTCCGAGATCAAGAGGATGGTCCATGACGCCGAGCAGCACTCGGTGGAGGACAAGGCCCGCCGCGAGCTCGTCGATACCCGAAACCAGGCCGAGAGCCTGGTCTACGAGACCGAGAAGAACCTCAAGGAGTGGGGCGAGAAGGTGGGCGCCGACCAGAAGAGCCGGATCGAGCAGTCGATCGCCCGCGTGAAGGAGAAGATGGCGTCCGATTCGACGGGCCCCATCCGCACGGCGATGGAGGATCTCCAGAAACAGCTCCACGAGCTGGCGGCCGAGATGTACAAAGCCGCGGGAGGGCCTCCCCGCGAGGACGGGACGGAGCAGCAGACGCGGCAGGGAAGCGCCGAGGGACGGGGTCCGGTCGAAGCCGATTATGAGGTCGTCGACGAGGACAAGGGAAAAGGCAACTGAGGAGGCGCCGCGCGGCCGCCGGAGATGAGCATGAGCGATCGACCCGACATCGACCAGGACGATCTCTTCCGGGCCTTCGTCGCCCAGCAGCAGTACGGGGCGATGATTTACCTCGGAAAGTTCGTCCATCCTGGATCCGGCAAACTGGAGCGCAACCTCGATGCGGCGAAGTACGCGATCGATCTGCTCGGCATGATCGAGCGGAAGACGCGCGGAAACCTCGACAGGGATGAGGAGCGCTTCCTCGGGGAAGTCCTCACGACGCTGCGCCTGAACTTCGTCGACGAGGTCGAGAAGGACCGCCAGGCTGCCGGCAAGGAGACGGAGTCTCTGCGGAGCGCTGAGGCGGAGGCGACGCCGAACGGCGAGACGGAGGCGAAGCCGCGCGAGGGCGGGGAGGCCGCGGGCGGCGCAGAATGACCCGCAAGCACGATAAGAAGGGCGTCGAGAACCGGGCGGCCGCGCCCGCAGGGGTTCAGCGGCCGGACGAGACGGCCTTCGCCGCTCCCCTCGACGAGGCGTCGGTTGAAGGGGCAGCATCGCCCGCCGCGCCGGCGCCGCTCACTGCGGAAGAGGAGGGGTACCTAGAACAGCTGCAGAGGCTGCAGGCCGAGTTCTCCAACTACCGCAAGCGCGTCTCGCGCGAGCGGACCGATTGGGATGCCCATGCCAAGGGAGAGTTGATCTCTCTGCTGCTTCCTGTCCTCGATGACCTGGGGCGGGCGCGCGAGGCGCACGCGTCCGCCACGCCGAGCCCGGAAGCGGAGGGCTTGCTGCTGATCCTCTCGCGACTGCAAGAGACTCTCTGCGCGGCGGGACTCGAGGCGCAGGAATCGGAGCCTGGCGCCGCCTTCGATCCCCACCTCCACGAGGCGATCAGCTGCGAGCCGTGCGCGGACCATCCCGAGGGATTGATCATCGGAACCGTTCAGCCGGGCTATCTCTTCAGAGGCCAGCTCCTGCGCCCCGCTCGCGTCCGCGTCTCCAAAGGCGCCCCCGCCGACCCCGCCATAGGTGCCGCAGTTGACGCCCCCTGATCGATCGCGCGCGGCGAGCGCAGGATCGCCCGGGTTCTGGGTCGTCGGGAACGACCCGCGTCTGGCCGAGATCGTTCTTGGAGTCGTGGCCGGGACGGGGACCCAGGTGCGCGTGTTGGAGGCGATGCCTGAACCGATCGAGTCCTCCCCACCGATCAAGCCGGACTGGCTTCTCGTCGACCTGCGCACGAAGGGAGTCGCTCCCTCCGCCCTGGAGGAGTTCAAGAAGGCCAATCCCTCCTGCCAGCTCTTTCTGGTCGCGGGAGATCCGCGGTCGCCGGTTGCGGTCGAGCTGGCGCGGCTGGGGGTTCGACACTGGTTTGTCCTCCCGCTCGACGCCGAGGAAGTCCGCAGGGTGTTCCGCGCGGCGCTCCGCTCGTGGCGGGCGGCCGTGGATCGCGCGCGGCGGGAGAGTATCGAGATCCCGAGCTTCCCCGACCTGATCGGGCAGGCTCCCGCGTTTCGGGCCGCATGCGATCTGGCGCAGCGCGCGGCGCGGAGCCCGAGCACTCTCGTTCTGATCGAAGGCGAGACGGGAACAGGCAAGGGGCTCTTCGCGCGGGCGATCCACCGCCACAGCCCCCGGTCGGACAATCCGTTCGTCGAGGTCAACTGCGCCTCCCTTCCCGGGCAGCTCCTCGAGTCGGAGCTCTTCGGCCACGAGAAGGGGGCCTTCACGCACGCGCAGTCGGCCAAGCCCGGTCTGATCGAGCTGGCCGATGGAGGGAGCTTCTTTCTGGACGAGGTCGGCGAGACCGATCCGCAGGTCCAGGCGAAGGTTCTCAAGTTCCTCGACTCGGGCCGCTTCAGGCGCGTCGGTGGAATCGAGGAGCGGGAGGTCGATGTCCGGGTCCTCACCGCGACGCAGAAGAACCTCGAGGAAGAGGTCCGAGAGGGCCGCTTCAGGGGAGATCTCTTCCACAGGCTCCACGTGATCCGCGTGAGAATCCCGCCGATCCGCGAGCGGGCGGGAGACCTCGAGCTGCTCCTCGCGCACTACCTCGCGAAGTTCGCGGCCAGGCAGGGAAGGCCGGAACTCCGCTTCAGCAGGGAGGCGATCGAGAGACTCAGCCGGCACGATTGGCCCGGCAATGTGCGGGAGATCGTGAATCTCTGCGAGCGGCTCGTCCTCTTGACGGCCGATCACGATGAGATCCTCGTCTCCGATCTTCCCGAGTTCCCCGGCGACCGCACGACCGTGCGGGGGAAGCTCGTTCCGGAAGGGAAGCTCCGGCTGGAGATCCCCGACCGAGTCACCTTCGACGCGATCGAGCGGGCCGTCCTCGAGCATGCCCTCGAGCGCAACCAGGGGAACGTCAGCGCCGCGGCCTCGTCGCTGGGAATGGGCCGCGGTCAGTTCCGCTACCGGATGGAACGGCTCGGCATGCAGGAGGCCGATGACAAGCCCCGCGCGAAGGGGAGGGGGCGCAGGGCCTAGGGCTCAGAACAACGATCGGAGTGCGTCCACCACATCTTCTGTCATGTACTGGATGCGACCGATCAGGAGCGAGACGCGCGCCATCACCGTGTAGCCGAAGGATGCGCCGAACCCCGCCATGATGCAGAGACGGCCGAAGTAGGCGAAGCGGCCGATCCCGCCCTTGTGCTCCACCGAAAAGAGGAAGAAGACCAGGCAGGCGATCGTGCCGAGGACGACGAATGAGGCGTCGATCGAGCTCAGGAGGTTCGCGATGCCCCCCTTGGCGGGATCGAGGCTCACGAACGATCGGACCGCCCCCTCCGCCTGTCCGAGGACCCGCCCCTCGAGCGTGGAGGGGATGCTGAGGCCCGAGGAGCCGCCGATATAGAAGGCCAGCGCCCAGCGGCTGAGCCATCCGTACTTCGGAACGAAGCGCGAGAAGAGGATGAGTCCCAGGCAGAGCGGGATCAGGTAGTCGAACTGCCCGTTGTGCAGGACATTGTCCCAGACCTTCGGCTTGAAGACGTTGTAGTAGTAAGTCACCACGAGGAACCCGACCGAAACCCCGACGGCGATATGCTCGGCGAGCTTGTAGAGCGGGTTGTCGCGGTAGAGGAAAGAGAAGATCGCGAGGGTGATGAACCCCGCGATGAAGGTCCAGAGGACGCTGTCGGCGATCCCGGCCATCTACTTCGCGCTCCCTCTCGAGAGCCAGTAGGCGATGTTCCCGAGGGCGATGAAGAGGATGATCATGTAGTGCACGGTCTTCTGGGAGCGCATCCCCGCCATCCCCTTGCCGAGGACGTTCACGCGCTTCTCGTACTCCGCGGCCCCCTTGAGCCCCCCCAGGACCCCCTTGATCTGGCCGCTCTGGTAGAAGGGCTGGATGTCGGCCGTGTAGACCGCCGTGACTCCCGCGATCACCGTCAGGCCATAGCGAGAGCCGGGATAGATCGCCCAGGATTCGCCCACCGCCGTCGCCGCCAGCGTCAAGACCGCCGGGATCTGCGCGTAGTTCTGGACGGACTCGACCAGAGGGATCTCGTCGAAAGGCGTGCCGTAATAGTCGGTCGGGAATGTCCTCTTGAAGTCCTCTCCCATCTGGAGCATCGCGATCAGCGCGTTGGGCTGGAAGCCGAGGAAGGCCCAATCGACGTCCTGTTTCCTGCCGTGCTGCGCGGCGATGCGGGGGACGACCTCGCTCGCGATCCCCGCGCCCTGGCCGGTGTATTGCAGGCTGATGACGAGGACGCGGATCCCCTTCGAGAAGCAGTGGTGGAGGACCGCTTCGGCCATCGGCGTCAACTCGGCCGCGGCCGCCGGATCGTAGTCGAACGAGAGAAGCAGCGGATCGCCGTGCGGCGGGATCCGGTCGATGATCTGATAGGCGTCCTCGACCTCCCGCGAGACCTCGATCTCCACGGGCGGCCAGTTAAGGTAGAAGGGGACCGTCACCGCCACGAACATGAAGCTGAAGATGATCCTCCGGTCGAGCCTCTGGAGCCTGACAATCCACTCGAGGAAGCCCATCGCCTACTCCTTGCCCGATCCGAGGTAGGAACGCTCGATCCCGACGACGACCTTGAGCGCCGTGGAGGCCATCCCCAGGCCGACGCCGATCAGGATCGCCCTCTTGGCCGCGAGGTTGGGGGTGTTCAGGATCCAGCGGGCGATGTCGGGAATGCCGAGGGCGCGGCCGTCGTCGAGCCTGCCGATCATGACGATGACGGCGGCGATGAGAAGGACGGTCGCGTCGGTGCTCCGGGTCCGGAAGGCCCGGAACGAAGCCGAAGCCAGGTAGAAGGCGAGCAGGGCGAACATCGTCGCCTGCACGGGGAGCAGGATCGCATTGAAGAGGGCCTGGAAGAGCGTCTCGCGCCCGCGCCCGCCGATGAAACCTGCGAGAAGCATGAAGAGGAGCGCGATCAGGGCGGCCAGGCTATAGGGCCAGTCCTTGCGGCGCTTCTGGACGCGTCCGCCGTGGCGATGGACGACGCTCGCGACGCCGAGGACGATCGAGAAGGCGTAGACGATCTGGAGGTAGTCGTTCACCCGTTCGTAGGCCGGCAGAGCGGCCGGAACGAAGTACTGGACCGCCATGAAGATGCCGGCCACGGCGCAGATGAAGAGGGGAAGCTGCGTCTTCATCCGCCCGCCGCCCTCACCTTGAGGATCTGAGAGACCCAGTCGAAGGGCTGATTCCTGAGGAGCACCCCCGAGGTCATGAGAGCCACGCCGATGATGATCAGGATGAGGACGCAGAGCTTGAAGTAGTCCTGCCCTTTGAGCGAGCCCAGGAGCGTCGGTTCCCGGCCGATGTAGGCGCTCGCGGCGTAGAGCTCCTCCCCGATGATCGTGTAGTCGCACGCGGTGACGAAGAAGGGGAGCTGCGAGATCGCGTCGGTCCCGGCGATCTGGATCGCCCCGATCGAGGATCCCGTCTCCGCCAGAATCAGCGACTCCGCGAAGAACATCCCGAGCAGGAGGTTCGCCCCGGGTTTCTCGCGGACCATCGTTCCGCAGACCGCGGCGGCGTAGGCGAACTGGTCGTTCGTCACGAAGTAGACGTCATCCTCGCGAAAGTCCTGGGGATACCCCGCCTCGGCGAAGGCGAACTTCACCACATCCTGCGTCACGGGATAGACGAACGGATCGCGGTTGGGAACGAGGATCCTGCTCTGGTAGGTCGCGATCTTCTTCGCGACCTGCCCCAGTATGTTGAGGGAGGCGATCGTGGCGACATCGGAGATCGTGCTGATGCCGGGGATATAGAGGGTCGGCTTGCCCATCTCGGTGCAGCGGCCGACCGCCTCGTCGATGGCGTCGAGCCCCGCGATCCTCCTGATGAAGAGGCTGCGGCCGCGGCGGGCGGCGCGGATATAGGCGAGGATCAGGATCACGAAGAGGATCGTCGTGATGAGGGTGTTGATCTTGTTGGTGAAGAACCACTGCCGCGCCGGCGCCACCGGGCCGAACACGGGGCCGTCGGAGAAGACCCCCGATGCCGTCAGCGTCCGCACGAGATAGGAATAGCCGGCGCCCGGCTTCAGGCCCGTGTCCTCGTAGCTCAGGCGATCGCCCTTCACCAGGGCGGTCAGCGTCTTGACGACCGCGAAGGCCGTGTCCGCGGGGCCGCGGCGGAGAAGCGCGTACCTGGTCACCGCCCCGTGCCCTCCGGGGTCGTCGGAGGAGCGGCCGAAGGAGACGAGGAGGACCTTGCCCGCGTCGAGGGGCTTGTCCCTGATCTCGAGGTCGGTCACGGGGGAGGGGGCGGCCGAGGGAGGGCTCGCTGCGGCAAGAGAGGCCTCTACCCGATCGGCGGCCTGTCCTTGCGTATCTTCGGCCTGCGCAGTGGGGACACACCGGAGAGAACAGAAGAAGAGAATGCCGAGAAGGAAGGGTAGGAGGCTGCGGCGCTCGCTGCCGTGCGGGAGGCCCGCTCGCATCCAGGTCAACCGCTTCCCTCCCTCGCATCCCCACCCCGGACGCGCGAGGGAAGAGTAGCCCAGGAGCGAGCCCCGGCGCCACCATTTCGTTCTGAGGTTCGTTCTGAGGGAGTCGGGGGAGGTGAAGGACGCAGGGTCTGCTCGCGGGGGCGTTCAGCCGGGCCCCGGGGGCCTGGCCTCGGTCCTCTCAGAGCGGCGGGCCGAAGACCACGATCGTGAGCGACTTCCCCTCATGCATCTGGGGCTTCCCCAGCGTCTCGGCCATCGCTTGGAGGAGCCAGCCATTGATCTCGGGCGCGGTCAGGTTCGAAGCGAAGACGATGACCCGCGCGCTCGGGTCCAGAGTT